>CATWBR010000012.1 GCA_958349075.1 uncultured Clostridium sp. | reverse complement strand
TGTAAAAACATACAGATTTTAATATTTTAATCAGGTCAGTTTTTCTGTTTTTTGTTTTCAGTCGTGTGCCTCCACACAAATCAGGACACCTGTTTCGACCTCCATGATTCCTTCTTCCCCGTTCAGCTCATTGCTGATGCAGAGGC
Source organism: uncultured Clostridium sp. (assembly GCA_958349075.1). Classification (GTDB taxonomy): domain Bacteria; phylum Bacillota; class Clostridia; order Lachnospirales; family Lachnospiraceae; genus Otoolea. The sequence goes on along the minus strand of CATWBR010000012.1, from coordinate 23,303 downwards.
AGGCACCGAGTTCAATACGCCGTCTGTTTAACGGATATTTAAATCCCTTTAACGTCAGTCCCGATACAACTTCGGTGAGCGGCATGAAAGAAATGTATTTTCCGTAAAGCTCGGACCGTCTGAACACTTTTCCGCCATTCAGCAGGTACAGCTTGTTCTGGGCATCGTAAATACATACTTCCATCCCCTGGTAGATAAGCTGGATATTGCTGATCTCATGATCCATCCTTCCGCCGAGAGCGCCCAGCAGATCCACCCTGTCGCAGCCGCAGCGGGCGGCCGTCAGAAGAGCCAGCTCCGTATCCGTCTCATCTTTCTCCGGTTTATGGATCTCAAATGTTACGGAAGGGTTGTCCCTGTATTCTTTAAGCACCGACGGCTCCACCGTATCCAGATCCCCGACCACCTCATCCGGAATAATATGCAGAGCCTTCAGTATCTCCAGGCCTGCATCCACCGCTATCACCCAGTCATATTTCCGGTTCTGCAGAAAATCTTTAACAAATGAGATATCGATTGAACCGCCTGTCACAACCAAACACTTTTTCATATTTCATCACTTCACTTTTTGATTATTTGTCATACTCACTAAAAATATCCAGGAAAGTACCCACATTCTTTTTGGCATCCCCCTTGAACACCGCCGAACCGGCCACAATAACGTCCGCCCCTGCCTCGATCACCTCTCTCACATTGGAAGGTGAGATGCCGCCGTCCACCTGAATGCGCGTGGAAAGCCCTTTTTCATTAAAGAGATTACGAAGTTCCCTGATCTTCTCCAGGGTGTAGGGAATAAACTTCTGTCCTCCGAATCCCGGATTGACCGACATGATGAGAACCATGTCCACCTGATCAAGTATGCAGGACAGCGTGGAAACCGGCGTCGCCGGATTCAGCGCCACACCGGCCATCAGTCCGGCTTCTTTAATTTGATTGATAGTCCGATCCAGATGGAGACATGCCTCCTGATGCACGCAGATCAGATCCGCGCCGGCCTTTTTCATCGCATCCACATATCTTCCCGGCTCTTCCACCATCATGTGTACGTCAAAGACTCTGTCCGTACAGCTTCTCAGGCTCTCGATCACCGGCATGCCGAATGAAATGCTGGGAACAAAGGCCCCATCCATAATATCGAGATGAATGTAAGGCGCTCCCGCCCTGTCCACTTCCTGTACCTGTTCTCCAAGGCGCTTAAAATCGGCTCCCAGTATGGAGGGTGCTAAAATAATCATAATCAGTATCTCCTCTTATCTTTTAATTCCCGGTAAAGAAGAAGGTAATTGTCGTAACGGCTCCGGTCAATCTTCCCTTCCTCCACGGCCATCTTCACTCCGCATACCTTCTCGCCCACATGGATACATCCAAGAAAACGGCACTCATCCTCATAAGCGGAAAATTCCGGAAAATAGTCTTTGAGTTCATTCGGTTCCAGATCCTCAATATACATGGAGCTGAATCCCGGAGTGTCCATCATGTAGGTTCCTTCTTCTACAAAGAAAAGCTCCGAATGGCGTGTCGTGTGCTTTCCTCTTTTTATCTTTTCGCTGACAACGCCCGTCTCCATCCTGGCTTCCGGCTGCAGGTAATTTGTGATGGAAGACTTCCCAACGCCGGATGGACCGGCCAGAACGGTTGTTTTCCCGGTAATCAGCCGATGCAGCTTTTCAAGCCCCGATTCCTCATAGGTGCTGATAAAGTGGAGCGGATAGCCGGGCGGGCCATAGATGGATTTCAGTCTTTCAATCTCCGCCTCACCGGACAGATCTATCTTGTTGAAGCAGATGATTACCGGTATCCCCTGGCGCTCCATCATGACAAGGAACCGATCCAGCAGGTTCAGATTCGGCATCGGCTCCATGACGGCAAAAACCACCACGGCCTGGTCCACATTCGAGACGGCCGGGCGGATCAGCCTGTTTTTCCGCGGCAGGATGGCGTCAATATTCCCGGTTTTCTCCTTTTCATCGAGAACCGTGAAATCGACGTCATCCCCCACCAGCGGTTTTATATTTCTGTTTCTGAAAATTCCTTTTGCCTTGCATTCGTATATTTCACTGTGTCCGTCATGGACGTAGTAAAAACCGGCAATGCCTTTGATAATCTTACCTTCCATTCGTCTCGTTCACCCTTATTCATCCACTTCCAGAAATTCCAGAGGATAGGACTTCAGTATCTTGTCATTGCTCAGGTCCTGTATCTGAAGTTCTCCGGTAAGAACCCCCGGCTCTCCCGTGATCCTGTAATGGACGGGAATCGTGATATTGCCGCCCATCGTCCGCGGAGGCATAAGCTCTTTTGTGATCTGTCTTCCATCCACTTCCTGTATCGCTACAATCCGGACCTGAATCTGCATATCGCCCGAACTGGGGCCAAACAGATCCTTCAGCGGAAAATCATCGTTAATCACGGCGATATACTGTTTTCCCATGCCCGTGCTGACCGTGTAACCAACGGCCGTTCCCTGCGGAGTATCCGTTGGGGCAAGGATATCCTGGCTGATGATCATGCCTTTGGCCACATCCTCACTTTTTTCTTCCCTGCGCTCCCCGAGTGTCAGCCCGATTGCCTCAAGGGCTGTTTTAGCATCCTCTTCCGACATCCCCGTGATTTCAATCATAGGAACAAGAGGAACGGCGGGTCCGGAACTTACAAAGAGCTTTACTGCTCCACCGGGCTCCGCTTTTTCAGGCTCGAAACGGAGCACGTTGCCCTTTTCGATTTCTTCACTCGGTTCATCCTGTATCTCTACAACAAGCTTCTGGGCTTCCAGAGCCTGTTTTGCCGCTTCCCCGGTCATTGATGTCAGTCCCATTTTCGTCAGATCCACCCTGCCGCTTCCGCGTCCGACCGTAACAACGATCTCTGACTGTTTAGAGACGACGGTTCCTGCCAGGACGCTCTGATTGATAACAAATCCCTCTTTCTCATCTTCCGAGTCGCCGTATTCGTATCTTATTTTCAGGGACGCATCCTTTAATGTTAACTCCGCCTGCTCCGCGCTCAGTCCGACAAGCTGCGGAACCTTACATTCCGTGCTGCTGAGCGTCTCTTCCGTCTGGACCGTGGTCTCTGTGCTCTTCTCTGGAGTTTTCCCGGAACCCAGGTTAAAAATTCCTCCCAGTCTTGCGAATATCACGAGAACTACGGCTACGATAATGACTGCGGCAATAATTCCGATTGTAGTCATTATTTTTTCTATCTGAGGGTTTACATCGTTTGAAGGATCTTTCTTCTTTTTTGCCGGAGGAGCTGCCGGAGTTCTGGGTTCCCTTCTTATGACGGGAACATCGATTCCGTCGTTCCACCCCTCCCCATGGTTTGTCGGTGAATTGCGGCGCTGTGTATCGCGCACAAATTCCACTTCTCCCCGATCACGGATCACCGTAGGGGATGATTCATCCAACTGCGGCTCCGGTTTCAGGTATTCATCTTCCGGATCCACCAGCGCGTGGCGCAGATCGGCAATCAGTTCATACGCATCCTGATAACGCCGATCCGGTTTCTTAGCCGTGCATTTTAAAATAATGCGTTCCAGGCTCGGCGTGACGTCGTGGTTTAAACGGCTTGGAGGGGGTACCGGCTCCTCTAAATGAGCCAGCGCGATTGTCACCGTATTCTCCCCGTCAAAGGGCACCCGGCCCGTTACCATCTCGTACATTGTAATTCCCAGCGAGTAGAGATCGCTTCTCGCATCGCTGTAGCCGCCTTTGGCCTGCTCCGGCGAAATATAGTGCACAGAGCCCACCGCATTGGAACCGATGGTCTGGGAAGACACGGCTCTGGCAATTCCGAAATCTGCGACCTTCACCTTGCCGTCCCTTGAAATAATCATATTCTGCGGCTTGATATCACGGTGGACAATATGCTGATCATGAGCCGCCGCAATGCCCTGTGCCACCTGGATCGCGATTCCGATCGTCTCCTTGACCCCCAGGTGGTTCTTTTTAAGGATATAGCTTTTGAGCGTGATTCCCTCTATCAGTTCCATCACGATATAATGGAGATCCCCCTCATCCACAACATCATAGACGCTGACGATGTTAGGGTGGGAAAGACCGGCAGCCGCCTGGGCCTCCATCTTGAATTTACTGACAAAATTAGAATCCTGGCTGAATTCCTCCTTCAGTAACTTTATCGCAACAAGGCGGTTCAGTTTATGGCACTTGGCCTGATAAACTTCCGACATACCGCCCACGCCAATCATGGCAAGTATCTCATATCTATCCTGTAAATAACTTCCCGGCTGCAGCATCATAATGGATTCACCTCGCTTATCTGGGGATCCGCAAGGATTACGGCAATGTTATCCCTGCCCCCGTTCTGATTCGCCAGCGCTACGAGAGCCCTGGCTTTCATCTGAAGTGAACCCGGCAAAAGCACCAGACGGAATATGGCTGAATTGTCAACCATGTTTGTAAGTCCGTCCGAACACAGCAGAATATAATCCCCCTGCTTTAAGGGAACTTCAAAAAAATCCACATCGACTTTTTTGCCGATCCCAACCGCCCTGGTGATAATATTCTTTTTCTCCTTATACTCGCTGCTGCCTCTGTCCATCTGTCCCATTGAGACCATCTCCTCCACAAAGGAATGATCCCTGGTAATCTGGCTGATACCCTCCCGCTCGATGAGATAAAGCCTGCTGTCACCGACATTGGCCACGTAGAGAGTGGAATCTTCAACTGTTGCGGCGACAATTGTAGTCCCCATGCCAGCCAGTTCCGTATTGGTGAGAGACTGTTCATACAGTTCCCGGTTTATTTTGGCTATTCCGTTATTAATGGCAGATACCGCACTCCCATCGTCACATTCTTTTATGTATGATACAAGGTGTTCCACCAGATAGCGGGATGCATAATCCCCCGCTTTATGGCCTCCCATACCGTCTGCTACGATAAACAGGTTTGAAAGAGGCCCTACAGACTCTGTGCTGGCAAACTGATAATCCTGGTTGATCTGCCGGACACGGCCGACATCTGTCAAGGCGTATGCTTTCATTCTCCCTCTTTCCTTTCGTCATCTATAAAACTCTTTCTAAGCTGTCCGCATGCGCCGTCAATGTCCTTTCCCATCTCTCTTCTGACCGTAACATTGATGCCGCTTTTTTCCAACAGGTTCTTAAACGCTTCTATGGCCTGACGGCCGGAGCGGACATAATCTCTCTCTTTTATCGGATTAACCGGTATCAGGTTGACATGGCCGTGCTGATCTTTAATCAGACGTACCAGGGCCCTGGCTTCATCCAGATTGTCATTCACTCCCTGAACCAGACTGTATTCAAAAGTAAGCCTGCGCCCCGTCTTCTCAAAATAATAGCGGCAGGCATCCATCACCTCATCCAGGCTGTAACGTCTGGCAATCGGCATAAGTTCTCTTCTCACCTCGTCATTCGGGGCGTGCAGGGAAAGAGCCAGCGTAATCTGCAGGTTTTCCTCTGCCAGTTTTCTAATTCCCGGCACGATGCCGCAGGTGGAAACGGTAATATTTCTCTGGCTGATATTGAGTCCGCCTTCTCCTGAGAGCAGACCGATAAAACGGATCAGGTTATCGTAATTATCCATCGGTTCGCCCGACCCCATCACTACCACGTTTGAAACACGTTCCCCCGTATCCCGCTGTATACGGTAAATCTGCTCAAGCATCTCGGAAGGGGTTAAATTCCGTTCCAGTCCGTCCAGGGTGGAGGCGCAGAAACGGCACCCCATCCGGCAGCCGACCTGGGATGAAATACAGACCGAATTTCCATGTTTGTATCTCATCAGGACGCTCTCAATCACATTGCCGTCATTCAGCTCAAACAGGTATTTTCTCGTATCATCAATCTGCGAGACTTTCACACATACCGTCTTCAGGGCGGTATACGTACAGTTTTCCTTCAGTTTTTCGCGCAGCCCCTTTGAAAGATTTGTCATCTCATCAATAGAAGCGGCCAGTTTTTCATGCATCCACTGGTAGAGCTGCCCTGCGCGGAATGGTTTTTCCCCCATTTCCCGCAGTAAATCCTTAAGCTCCGGAAGCGTCAGCGACTTTATATCTGTTTTTTCCATAATACTACTGTTTTCTCCTCATGACTGCAATAAAGAAACCGTCACAGGGATGCACTCCGGGCAGAAACTGGATATACCCGGACTCCATGGTCGGTTCCACGAGTTCCTCTCCCAGACGTCCTTTTATGTTCACCGGTTCAAAGGGAAATTGTTCCATAAACCAGCGCATATTGTCTTCATTCTCCTCCCGGTTGACCGTACATGTGCTGTAAACCAGCGTACCGCCCGGTTTTACATACCGGTGCACAACGGAAAGAATCTCCCTCTGAAGGCAGGCCAGCTCATGCAGCTTTCCGGGAGTCATATTGTATTTGATATCCGGTTTCCTGCCTATGATTCCAAGGCCGGAACACGGAAGATCGGCTATCACGACATCGGCGGCCTCCTCGGATGCGCCGTCAAACGTGAGTGCGTCAAAAACGGCAGCCCTAACATTGGCGAGGCCGCTTCTGGCGATATTTTCCTCTATCATGGCCGTCTTCGTTTCGCTGATATCCCGGATTTCCACCATGCCGGTGCCGTTTAGGATATCGGCTGCGTGGAGGCCTTTTCCGCCCGGCGCGCCGCACACATCGATCACGTAATCGCCTTCCTTAATCCCGGCGGCATCACCCGCCAGGGAGGAACTCAAATCCTGGATCTGAAGCAGCCCCTGCCTGAACGCATCCAGGCTCTCCAGATAGTCCACTCCGCCAAGGCAGATGACATCACAGGCATATCTGCTGTCCTCCACCGTGACTCCCTGCGCCGTCAAAGACTCAATAATCTGCTGTTTACCGGCCTTATTCAGACAACATCTGGCCGTCAGGGGACGTTCTGTGAGAAGGCTTTCAAGCATCACTTTCAGTGTTTCCTCCCCGTAAGACTTTTTCCACATGGCAAGAAGCCATTCCGGAACGGAATATCTGACAGAATCATTCGGGAAATCAAGTCCTGCTTTTCCTCTGGATATACTTCGGAGCACGCCGTTTACAAAGCCTTTCAGGCCTGAAAAGCCACGCTTTTCGGCTAACTTTACCGCCTCATTGCAGGCAGCCGAATCCGGCACACGGTCCATATGGCAGATTTGGTATACGGACATCCTGAGGATCGTGCGGATCACCGGTTTCATTTTATTTACTTTCACTTTAGAATATGAATTAATAATATAATCAATCTGAATCAGGTACTCCACCGTACCGTCCACAACCCTCTTGATGAAGGAACGGTCCTGCTTCTCCAGATACTGGTACTTCGTGAGCGCCTGTGAAAGAATCACATGGCTGTATTTCCCCTTTTCCAGCACTTCGAGCAGTATATCCAGGATAATCTCCCTGAGAGCCGGTTCTTTAACGGTCATCTCTTCTTCCTCCAAACAGGATTAACAGACGCAGAAGCTGTAAAATCGATCCTGCGGCTGCCGCTACATAGGTGAGCGCTGCTGCGCCCAGTACATTTTTCGTATATCCGACCTCTTCTCCGGAAAGGATTCCCGTCTCATCGAGAAGCTTTACGGCGCGCGAGGAAGCGTTGAATTCCACAGGAAGCGTTACAAGCTGGAATAAAACACAGAGCGTAAACAGAAGAATCCCGATCTGCACCAGCGTGGAACCTGCCCCTCCAATGAAAATCCCCAGAATAATCATCGGCCAGGAAAGCTGGGTGCCGATGTTCACAACCGGAACAATGGCTCCTCTGACCTTTAAGGGCACATATTCCATATTGTCCTGGATTGCATGGCCGCACTCATGGGCAGCCACTCCGATTGCCGCAACCGATGCCGAATCATAGACAGATTCCGACAGGTTTACCGTCTTGCTCCTCGGATCGTAGTGGTCCGTCAGATTGCCGGCCACCCTGCGCACCTGCACGTCATAAATCCCCTGGGAATTTAATAAACGTTTGGCCGTCTCGGCGCCGGTCATCCCCGTCATGCTCCTGACCCTGGAATATTTAGCATAGGTGCTCTGGACTTTGGATGAAGCAATCATCGAAAGCACAACACCGATTAAAACAAGTATCATTGTCGGATCAAATAACCTGTAATATCCGAATCCATAGCCGTACATAAAAAACTCCTTTCAGCACTCTAATAGTCACTGTCCACAGCGGCTTGGCTGTAAACAGTATCACACTTTGCGAAATATATTCGGTGTGAACAGCAACCCGTAATAACATCAGGCGTTTTTTCATACTCATCCGGAACGACAATACGTAACCGCCCGGCCTCCCGCCGGATTGTTACAATTATGCTCCCAGAACCGTCCCCTCTTCGACAGGATACCCGCGCAGAAACGCACCCGTATCCATTCTCTTTTTACCTTCCAACTGAAGTTCATTGATTTTCAGGCAGCCCTTCCCCGTTTTAACGAGAAAACTGTCCTTTAAAACGCCGACGATCTGTCCATTGACGGCTCCCGGCGTTACTTTTGCTTCCTCACAGGGAACTACCTGTGCATCCCAGAGCTTTAACGTCTTTCCCTCGTAGGAGGTGTAGGCGCTCGGCCATGGATTCAGGCCGCGGATCAGACGTTCGATGGCCTCCGCTTCCATTTCCCAGCTTATTTTACCAAGGGCCTTGTCAAGCATTCCCGCATAGCAGGCGCCCTCTTCCGGCTGTCTGGTCCTTAAAAGAGTCCCGTTCTCCGCCTTTTCAAGGGTGGAAAGAATTAATTCCCCGCCCGCGATGCTGAGCCGGTCAAACAAGCTCCCCCCTGTTTCCTTCTCATCCAAAGTAACAACGGTCCTCTCGAGCATATCGCCGGTATCGAGGCCCACATCCATCATCATCGTTGTGACGCCCGATTCCCGGTCGCCGTTGATTACGGCCCACTGGATCGGCGCCGAACCCCGGTACTTCGGAAGCAGCGACGCATGAACGTTGATACAGCCGTATTTGGGGAGGTTCAGAATCCTCTCGGGAAGAATCTGCCCGAATGCGGTTACCACAATCGCATCGGGAGCAATCTCCTCAAGAATGTGGAAAAATTCCTCATCTTTCTTCACCCTGGACGGCTGGAACACAGGTATCCCGTATTCCTGCGCCTTCTCCTTCACGGGAGTCATGAGCACCGCTTTTCCCCTGCCCTTCGGTTTATCCGGCTGCGTCACAACGGCTTCCACCCGGTGGCCTCCCCTGATCAGCGCTTCCAATGTCGGGACGGCAAAATCAGGCGTACCCATAAATACAATTCTCATTCTTAATCCTCTTCCTCTTCCATCGTCACATCTTCCAGTTTGCCTTCCACAAGGCTTACATAGAGCTGTCCCTTCAGATGGTCGCATTCATGGCAGATTGCCCTTGCAAGAAGGCCCTCGCCCTCCAGCTCAAACTCTTCCATCTTTGCGTTCAAGGCTTTTACCTTCACTTTTTCCGGTCTTGTGACGATACCTGTCTTTCCCGGTACGCTCAGACAGCCTTCCGAACCGGTCTGGCTGCCTTCCGTCTCCGTAATCTCAGGGTTTATCAGCACATACTGGTTGCCGTCGTCCACATCAATTACGACAATCTGCTTCCTGATTCCCACCTGCGGAGCCGCGAGGCCGACTCCGTTCGCCTCGTACATTGTCTCAAACATATCTTCTATCAACTCAGCAGTATGCTCCGTCATCTCCTTAACAGGTTTACACTCTTTTTCAAGGACTTCGTCCCCCATCGTTCTGATTGATCTGATTGCCATTTCTCATTCCCTCTCTGTAAATAAATGTGTTACTGTCCGCAAAACCGCGCTTTTTGCGGGGCTGTAAACCGTAACCTTAAAGTCAGGCTATGAAACATCAAATTGAAGTGACAGTGTTTTGAACCTCTCGTCACCTGCCGCCAATGTTTCGATATTACACCTGATTTTATCAAGTATATCACAATTTTTACTCTTTATATATAAAATTTTTCTGTATATATCATTAACTTTGTATACGGGAGCCCTTACGGGGCCGATGAGCTTTACTTCTTTTTCCGTGAATCCCATGGACTCCACCGCGGCCAGGGCAAGCCCCGAACAAAGTTCGAGCTGTCTTTCACTGTTCGCCGAAAAGAGAACTGCCTGCATGAAACAGGCGGGCGGATAGCTCATCATCCTGCGGTAAACCATCTCCTGCCGGTAAAATTCTTCGTAATTCTGCTCCGCCGCCGTCACAATCGCATAATGCTCCGGCTGGTATGTCTGGATTACCACATTTCCGGAAAGGCTGCCTCGTCCGGCCCGGCCCGCCGCCTGGGTTAAGAGCTGAAACGTCCTCTCGCTGCAGCGGTAATCCGGCGTATTCAGGGACAGGTCGGCGGCCATGATCCCGACCAGGGTCACTTTGCCGAAATCATGGCCCTTTACGATCATCTGCGTACCAATCAGGATATCCGCTTCATGTGCGGAAAATGCGGCCAGAATCTCTTCATGGCCTCCCTTACGCGCCGTCGTGTCGGCGTCCATCCTAAGAATTCTGGCATTAGGGAAGGCATTCTGCGTCAGCTCCTGCAGTTTTTGCGTACCGGCGCCGAAACCGGCTATATAGGGCGAGCCGCAGGACGGGCAGAGCTTCATCAGGGGCACCGAATAGCCGCAGTAATGGCAGACCAGGCGGTTGTTCTTATGGAGCGTAAGCGATACGTCACAGTGAGGACATTTAACCGCTTCACCGCAGGAACGGCAGGAAATGAAGTTGGAATACCCCCTCCTGTTGATAAAAAGCATGATCTGCTCTTTTTTCATCAGTCGGTCTTCAATCAGCTCCGCAAGCCTCCTGCTGAACATACTCTTATTCCCCTCGGCCATCTCCCTGCGCAGATCGACTACATCCACCTGTGAAAGAGCGCTGCCGCTCACCGCTCTGTTTTTGAGCGCCAGAAGCCTGTATTCGCCGCTCACCGCCCTGGTGTACGCCTCCATGGACGGCGTGGCCGACCCAAGCACCAGGCTGGCGCTGCAAAGTTCGGCCCTCTTTTGAGCCACATCCCTGGCATGGTAGCGTGGCATGGTTTCACTCTTATAAGCTCCCTCATGTTCCTCATCTATAATAATTAACCCCAGGTCTTTAAACGGGGTGAACAGCGCGGAACGGGGGCCTATCATCACCGATACCTCCCCCTTTGCCGCGCGTTCCCACTGGTCATAGCGTTCCCCTGCCGAAAGCCTGGAATTGATAATTGCTATCCGATCGCCAAACCGGCTGTAAAAGCGCATGACAGTCTGGTAGGTCAGGGCAATCTCCGGTATCAAAAGGATTACCTGCCGGCCCTGGTTTAATACATAATCCATCAGTTCCATGTAAACTTCCGTCTTCCCGCTGCCTGTAATTCCGTAAAGAAGATAGGTGCTCCGAAGTCCTTTATCATACTCCGAAAGGAACTGTTTTGCCGCCTCCTTCTGTTCTTCATTCAGATTGGCCGCAGCGCCGGTGTGAGTCAGGGATTTGAATGGAGTCCTGTATATCTCCCGCGTTAGAATCTCCACCTGTTTCTTGTCAATCATCGGCTTTAGCGTGGCCGCCGTAATCTGAAGCTGGGCTTCCGCCACCTCCGAAGGAATCACGGGCGTTCCGTCAAACGCCTTCAAAAGCCGGAGCCTGGCCTTATAATTTTTTTTCTCCGCTTCGGCTATGGCATCCTGAAGCTCTTTTTTCCCGAGAAGGCAGCGGATGCTTTTTTTCTCTTTGGGTTTCATCTTCTGTTTGACCGGCAGGACCGTCTTAAGAGCCTGGTTCATCGTGGAACCGTACGTCTCCCGCATCCACCATGCAAGCTGAATTAGCTGGGACTGGACCGATATACTCTCGGTCACAACCCCAGCTATCTCCTTCATACGCTCCGTATCAAATTCAGGCGTGTTGCTCAAGCCTACCACGAACCCCTTCCGGGCCGCGTTCCCCTTGCCGAAAGGCACCTTAACACGCACCCCCACATAGATTTCTCCCGCCAATTCCTCCGGTATCCTGTACTGAAACGTGCGGTCTACCTTCTCATGGGATATGTCAATTATTATATCGGCATAGGTGTATTTTATCATTCCATCGTCCCTCTCCCTCTCAGGCCCGGGAAGAGGAAGAATCCGGTTCTCCTCTTCGGATAAAGTGCGCAGCCGTCTCTCCCAGTTTCATGCTGTTGGAACCTTTGAAAAGTACGGCATCGCCCTCCTGAAGAAGTGTTTTAAGATACTGCGTCATCTCTTCTTTCTGTGCTTCTTTAAAGACAGCGGTCTTTATTTTCCCCTCCGTGCCCTTTGCAATCTCCTCCGCCAGTTCACCGTAAACAATTACTTCGTCCACCGGCTGTCCTGTCAAAAAGGTTCCGATTTCACGGTGGAACATGGGGGCATTTTCCCCAAGCTCTTTCATATCGGCCAGAACGGCAATTCTCCTCTTACAGTCCTCAAGGGACGCCAGGACGCGTATTCCCGCCTTCATGGAATCCGGGCTTGCATTATATGTATCATCGATTACCGTGACTCCGTCGGTTACATAAATCTGCTGGCGGTTTTTAAAGCCGCCGAATTCCCTGAGCGCCTCTGCCGCGTCTTTTAAGGGCACTTCATAGTGATCCGCCACTGCCAGCGCAGCCAGAGCGTTTAAAACATTGTGCTCCCCCATCACTTCCAGTTTCACCGGAATCACCGTGTCCCCATGAACCATGTCAAAGGAGGGACGGCCATTGTCAAAAACAATGTTTACGGCCCTATAGCCGCAATTTTCACCCAGCCCGTAATAGACCGTGCTGCATCCCTCTTTGGCTCCGACATCTTGAAGCAGATCGTTGTCCCCGTTCAAAAACAGGGTTCCGCCTGCTTTCATTCCATCCTGGATATGAAGCTTTTCTCTCAGGATATTCTCCCTGGAACCGAGATTTTCAATATGCGTCACGCCGATGTTGGTAATCACTGCCGTATCCACGCGGGCGATATCGGCGATCACTTCCATCTCACCGGGTTCACTCATTCCCAGCTCCAGGACACCGATTCCATCCTCTTTTGAGATTTCGGATATTGTGATCGGGACACCCACCTGGCTGTTGTGGTTGGCGGGCGTCTTAAAGGTCCTGTAACCAGCCGAAAGCGCAGCCGCAACCATCTCCCTGGTTGTGGTCTTTCCCACGCTTCCGGTAATACCGACGAGAGGCAGCGTAAGGCGTCCCCTGATATATCTGCCGATATCCTGGAGAGCCTTCTTCGTATCCTCCACCCGGATGAGCGCACCCGTAATTCCTTCCGGCGCCCCATCGTGTTCCGAGGTCAGTGAAGCCGCGGCGCCGTTTTCAAAGGCCTGCTTTAAAAAACGGTGCGCATCCGCCTTTTCACCGATCAGGGGCACAAAGAGATCCGCCCCCCTCATGCTTCTCGAATCGATACTTATATGTTTTAACGGCGTTTCTTCACCGCCGCAGAGGAGACGGCCGTTTACCGCCTCCACAATCTCTTTTACCGTGATATTTTCCATTATCTGAATGCTCCACATTTCAATATTTAATGTTATTGTTAATTAAGCCAATGAGGACGCCGCCGGCAGGCCAGGGTCCGGTCTACATCCCCAATTTTCTGACGGCTTCCTCCACCACGGTCCTGTCTAAGAACGGATGCCTTACACCCTCGATCTCCTGGTAATTCTCATGGCCCTTTCCGATTATGGCAATGATATCACCGTCCTCTGCGTGGGACAGGCTGTATTCAATCGCTTCCCTTCTGTCCGGGATCTCAATGAACTCTCCCGTTGTCCGGGCAAGGCCTGTTTTAATATCCGTAAGGATATCTTCCACCTTCTCAAAGCGTGAATTGTCTGCCGTAATGATCGAAAGATCCGCCAGTTTGCCGCCGATCTCTCCCATGGAATATCTTCTGTCCTTCGCCCGGTTCCCGCCGCAGCCGAAGACAACGACCAGACGCTTTGGATGATAGTCCCGTAGCGTCCGAAGAAGGCTCTCCATGCTGACCGCGTTGTGGGCGTAATCGACAATCACAGTACACTTCGCAGATTTGTAGACAATCTCCATCCGGCCGTCCACCTGCATGTGCTCCAGTGCGTGCGCTACCTTTTCCGACGGAAGCCCCAGGTAACTGCACACTCCTGCGGCAGCCATCGCATTATAGACGTTGAAAAGTCCCGGGACGTTAACTCTCAGTTCAATGTTGTACTCGCCGGTCATCTTGAAATCAAGTCCCACAAAATTGTCTTCCCTTATGTATTTCACATCCCCGGCCCTGAAGTCCGCGGCGTGCTCCAGTGAAAACGTCTTGATTTCCGCCTTAGAGCCCTCTGTCATCTCGCTGTAATGTTCGTCGTCGCGGTTCACGAGACAGATGCGGCTGTTCTGCAGCAGCTGTTTTTTATAGTAAAGATACTCTTCAAAGCTGGCATGTTCATTCGGTCCGATATGATCGTTGGAAATGTTGAGGAAGATGGAATAGTCGAAAAAGATTCCGTCCACCCGGTGCATCAGATAGCTCTGGGAGGAAACCTCCATCACCATGTAACGGCAGCCCTGCTCCACCATCTTTGCAAAATATTCCTGCAGGATATAGGATTCCGGGGTTGTATTCATGGTCTGGTAATGTTCATCTCCGATAATCGCCCCATTAGTACCTATCAGGCCGGTCTTTTCCCCCGCCGCCTCCAGGATTGCTTTTATCATATAAGTCGATGTGGTCTTTCCTTTTGTTCCGGTCACGCCGATCGTCGTCATCTTCCTGGACGGATATCCAAAACGGGCGGCCGAAAGCAGAGAAAGGGCATTCCTTCCGTTTTCAACCTTTAAAACCGTGATATCGGAAGGTACCTCCACCGTATCCTCCGTCACCAGAACCCTGGTTCCCTTTGCAATGACGTCCGGGATAAATTTGTGGGAATCCACATTCGCTCCCCGCATACAGATAAACACCGAATGCTCCGCGGCCTTTCTGGAATCGTAGACCACCTCGTTTACCTCTTCGTCCAGGTTTCCCTGCAGAAGCTCATATTTCATCTCACTAAGCCATTCTCTAAGTTTCATTGTAGTTCCTCCTGATTTATCATACGCATTTCAGGGCAAAACAATCACTTCCATGCGCCAATTCCCTGCCAGACCCTGTTATTCGCTCATCATATTTTCGAACTGCTCCATTGTCATCAGAACTTTTCTGGGCTTTGTGCCCTCCTCTTCCCCGACCACGCCCGCGTCGGCCAGTTGGTCCATAATTCTGGCGGCCCTGTTGAAACCGATTTTGAACATTCTCTGGAGCATACCGATAGATGCCTTGTCTTTCTCAATAATAAACCGGCCCGCCTGGACAAAATAAGCATCCCGGTCGCTGCCGCCGGAAGGTCCCTCGCTGAAGGATGCGGTGCTGATTTTAGACTCCACCTCAGGGTTGTAATCCGCGGTCATTCCCTGTTCCGTCAGGAATTCAACGACGCTCGACACCTCCTGATCCGATACAAAGGCGCCCTGCACACGCTGCGGTTTCTGGTAACCGGAGGGATAAAAGAGCATATCGCCCTTTCCAAGCAGCTTTTCCGCTCCGTTCATATCGATAATCGTCCTGGAATCCACGCCCGATGATACCGAGAACGCAATTCTGGACGGAATATTAGCCTTGATGAGGCCTGTAATGACGTTGACAGACGGCCTCTGGGTGGCAATGACAAGATGAATGCCCGCGGCACGGGCGAGCTGGGCCAGACGGCAGATGGAATCCTCCACCTCCCCCGGGGCAACCATCATAAGGTCCGCAAGCTCATCCACGATAATGACAATCTGCGGGAGTTTCTCCGGCTTCTTATCATCGTCGACGCCCGCAATAGACTCTACTTTCTCATTGTAGCCCTTCAAATCCCTGACATTGTATTTGGCAAATTTATTATAGCGGTCCGTCATCTCGGCCACGGCCCAGTTGAGGGCGCCGGACGCTTTCTTCGGATCGGTCACAACCGGAATCAGAAGATGCGGAATTCCATTGTATACGCTGAGTTCCACGACTTTCGGGTCAATCATGATAAGCTTGACATCATCGGGTCTTGCCTTATAAATCACACTCATGATGAGCGTATTGATACAAACCGATTTACCGGAACCGGTGGCTCCCGCAATCAGAAGATGGGGCATCTTTGCAATATCGGTCACGACCACCTGTCCTGCAATATCCTTGCCCACGGCAAACGCCATCCTGGAACCGTGCCGTTTAAAGTCCTCCGACTCCAGCAGATCGCGGAGCAGGACCACGTTATTTTCCTTATTGGGAACCTCGATGCCCACGGCTGCTTTTCCGGGGATTGGAGCCTCGATACGGATGTCCGCGGCAGCCAGGTTGAGCTTGATGTCATCCGAGAGCGCAACAATCTTGCTGACCTTCACACCCTGCTCCGGGTGAAGCTCATACCTTGTCACAGACGGGCCGCAGCTTATATTGGTAACCGTAACGCCGACGCCGAAGTTCTGCAGCGTCTGCTGCAGCTTAATAGCCGTCTCTTTATACTCTTTTTCAGAAAATCCACCGTTGTTCTTTGTTCCCTTTTTCAGTAAGTCCAGAGGAGGAACCTTATATTCCTTCTTTACAACCTTCTCGGCCTCGGCTCTTTTTTCGATCTGTTCATTGACGCTCAGTTCATCCTCAGGCCGGGCTTTTTTCTCTGTCCTCTTCTTCTCCATGGTCTTGCGGACCATCTCCGTATCCGTCTCAATCACCTTGCCCGATGCCGTGACAACGGTCTTAGGCTCCTCCGGGACATAGAAGCTGTCATAATTAAGCCCCTCGTCTTCCGGAGCGCCTGCGTCCGTATCTTCATAAATTTCATCGTCTATGTAGTTTGCATCCGCGCTTCCGTATGGCTCACTTCCCTCATACTCATCATAGAAACGGTTCACCTGCTCCGAATCGTCAAAATGCTCCGGCTCAGGGTAAGGCTCCGTATAAGTTTCCGTACAGTAGCCTTCTGTGTCTTCCCCGCCGTCCCAGGGAATTTCCTCCTCCGAATAAGCGGATGTATTCACGGCTGTAAAACCGGGATGCCTGCCTCCTATCTCGCGTTCCTCACCCGAAAATTCTTCAAAGGTCCTGGTATCCCGCCTTACATAGATATTCTTAAGGATATCATCCGTCTCCTCGCTGCCTCTGTCCCTCTTTCTGCCATCCTTCTTCAGGTCCGTAACGGGAGCCGCATTTTCATCGGCTGCGGCGCCCGGCCGCACAGGTGTGTTGTCATCCTCCTCAGTCTCAGAGGCATACTGAGGCATGGCGATGCTGCCGCGGAAGATATCGGCCGGATTCCCGGGCCGTTCCAAATTCTCCCCGCCGTTTTCCGCCTGCGCTGCCGGGATATCCGCTTCCATGTCCGCGTAGGTATCGTCATCGGCCAGCAGGGTTCCCTCCGGTATGCCGGCTGCAAATTCACGCATAAGAGGAGCATCGTTTAAATTGGTGGCATCCAAATCCACGCCGCGCACGCGCTGTTCTTCCCTCATGCGCTTCTTTTCTTCCCTTCGCTCCTCGTGGATTTCACGTCTCCTGCTCATATCTTCCCTGGCATATTCATAGGCTCGTCCACTGCCCTTTTTCACAAGGCTTACCAGAGACTTCTCCGTTATGCAGACTGCTCCCAAAATCAGGGCAACAATCAGGACGAGATAAGTGCCTACTTTCCCCAGGGCCGGACAGAGCATCAGAACGAGCGCACCGCCCGCAAATCCACCGCCGTCACCGCTGGTTCCCGACTGGACATAGTACTGTCCCAGTTTCCAGCCCTCTTTCAGTCCTCCGCCAAATGTCATCTGATCAAGGCCGCAGAGCGCAAGGAGCACAACGACCACGGCTCCCATCTTTAAAAACGCCCTGTAATTTCCCCTGTTGGACATATAAAAACAGGTTCCCAAAAAGAGGAGTACCGGGGCAGCATACCCCATGCTCCCGAAAACTCCCAGCATCACCTTGCGGAAAAAATCACCCACTGCGCCGCATAGGCCAAAGTTACTCAAAAACAGAAGCACCGATACTGCAAATGAAACAATAATCGCCACTTCCGTTCCCATAAAACTATTCTCTTCTACGGCCGGAACCGTCTTTTTTCTACCAGTGCCTGAACGCTTTGTGTTCGTCGTACCCGCCTGCTTCTTCCTGCTGCCTGTATCCTGTTTCTTCCTGCTCGTGCCTGCCACTGTATCTAAGCCTCCAAACATATTTTCTATCTTCTACTTAGCATAGTATACAAAAATTTGGACAAAAAAGCAACGCGGTAGCTTATTTTTTTCTCGGCATGGGGATTTCGCCGGGATGTGAGGACGCCTCTGAAAGACGGCGGACGGGGTGGTGAGAGGGGGTTATGAGTCTTCAGTCCCGGTTTGCAGGGCTTGGTGAGGGGGAATCCAGGGAAAAAAATTCCTTCCCCGGGCAGGTTGTCGCCGGGACTGAAGACTCATAACCTCACCATCCCGCCCCCGGCCATCCCGGCGGCGTTCTTATTTCCCAGCCACCAAACTATTCAGCTTTTTCAGCGCCTCGCGGATTCCGCCCACCTCGTTGATGAGACCCTCCTTCACGGCATCCGCTCCGACCAGAACGGTGCCCAGATCCTTTGTCAGCATCTCCGTATTAAGCATCAGGCGTCTGAGCTGGTCATAAGCAATTCCGGAATGGCTGGAAACAAAGTTTAAAATCCGGTCCTGTATCATTTCAAAGTAGTCGTACGTCTGGACCGCGCCTATCACGGTTCCCGACATTCTGACCGGGTGTATCATCATGGTTCCTGTGGGAACGATAAAGGAATAATCCGTTGCTACCGCCAGGGGAACACCGATTGAATGGCTGTCGCCGATCACCAGCGAAACCGTCGGTTTGCTGAGGGAGGCGATCATCTCTGCGAGCGCCAGGCCGCAGCTCACATCCCCTCCCACCGTGTTTATGAGAACCAGGACGCCGTCCACATCTGCGCTGTCCTCGATTTCGGCAAGCTTGGGCAGGATATGCTCGTATTTTGTTGTCTTTGTATTGCCGGACAGGTTTTCATGTCCCTCTATCTCGCCAATGACGGATATCAGGTGAAGATGAGTGCCGTCTTTGCTGTCATCCAGAAGAACCTGGCCGGTTTCCCGGATCCGCTCCTCCCTGGCCGCTTCATTCTTGATTTTCTGCTGTTCCGCCTCCGGCTCGCTGCCCTTTGCTCCTTCATTTTTTCCCGTATTTTCCGCACCATTTTTCCGGGCGCTATTTTTCTTTTCATAATCAACCGTTTCATTATCAAACTCACGTATCAGCATCACAGGCCTCCTCATTTAAAAATTCTTCATTTCCTGTTATTCTGCGTTTTTAGCTGGTAAAATATACATTGATAGTTATTGTTCATATCCAGAAAGCGTCAGAGCTGCTAACAAAAACCCGATTCTCGATGAAAAGAAACCATTGATATCCACAGGAAAATTATGCGGCCGGATTTATCTTGTTGACGCGGTTAAAATCCGTTATAATAGAAGCTGCCGTAGTAACATTTAAGGCTCGAAACGATTTAACAAATGGAAGAAACGGAGAATTTTATGTCAGAATATCACTTAAGCCGCATTTTTTATAACGATAACCGGGAAATGAAAAAACTGGACGCCCTCCTTGCACAGGAAGGGATTGAGCGCGATGCGAACCTGGACTATACCATCGGACTGTACGATGATGATTATCATCTTGCCGCAACCGGTTCCTGCTTTGCCAACACGCTGCGCTGCATGGCCGTGGATTCCTCCCATCAGGGTGAGGGACTCTTAAACCAGATTGTCAGCCATCTGATCCAGTATCAATTTGAACAGAACATCACGAGCCTTTTTCTCTATACAAAATACGATAAGGCTCTTTTCTTTCGCGATCTCGGTTTCTATGAAATCGCCCGGGCGGACGGAAAGGTAGTCTTTATGGAAAACCGCAGGAACGGATTTTCCTCCTATCTGGAGAACCTGAAAAAAGAGACGGAGGTCCGGCTTTTAGCGCCCTCTCCTGCCGGAACCCTTCCCATCGGGGCGGTCGTGATGAACGCCAATCCCTTTACCCTGGGACACCTTCATCTGATCACCACCGCAGCGGCCGCATGCAGTCTGCTGCACATATTTGTCGTCTCGGAGGACGCCTCCCTGGTGCCTTTCTCCGTGCGCTTCCGGCTTATAAAAGAAGGCAGCTCCCACTTAAATAACCTGGTCTTTCATCAAACGGGCAGTTATCTCATCTCAAACGCCACCTTTCCTTCCTATTTCCTGAAGGAAAAAGACGTTGTGATAAGGACGCATGCCAAGCTTGATACCGCCATCTTCGGAAGGATATCACAGACGCTCGGAATCACCGTCCGCTATGTTGGGGAGGAACCGTCAAGCCAGGTCACGGGAATTTACAATGAGATTATGGCGGCCGACCTGCCCGCCTCCGGCGTCACCTGCCGCATCATACCGAGAAAGACGGCCGGTCCGGAAGTCATCAGCGCATCCACCGTGCGCGAGCGGATCCACAGCGGTGATATCGAATCCATACGCGGCCTTGTCCCGGAGACCACCCTGAATTATTTTCTCTCAGGCGAAGCGGCCGACGTGGTGGAAAAAATCCGCCAAAGCGGAGAGGTCCGCCATTATTAGTAATACCCAGTAATTACCAGCGGTGTTTTCACCAAAAGTGTAAAAATGTACTCCATATAGTGATAATATAATCAGCAGAACAAATCATATGGAGGGAAAAATGGAAAAATATTGCCCACCCCCGGAAATGCAGGAGCAGTTCGCCGGGCTTCTGGTTCAGGAGGAGCAAAGGGCGAGGGAAACAGGCATTTCGGACTCTACACAACAACGAAAAGCACGCTTCGCGAACTTTTCATTGCCACTCAATAAAACTCCCCCGCATTTGCCGCTTTTTGCATGCAAATGCAGGGGGAATTCTTGGAGGAAACGATTGTCTCCCGATATTCATCTGTTTTCCGGCTATCTGTTCCTGTTGTAATTGATCAGACATCCGGCCTTTACAATCTCCCTCTCCTCGGGCGTCATGTCGGCAATGTGAAGACGGATTTCATCCGCGCCTTCCCGGATCACATAGCCCCTGATGTCTTTTAAATCACCGTCCAGCAGATTCCTGATTCCCGGGATATAGATATAGTCGCCAACTTCAAATTCCGGCTCCTCATCCATCAGGAACGGAATCATGCCCCAGTTCATTACATTGGAACGGTAGCGTTTTGTTGCATACTCCTTTGCAATATTAGCAAGTCCGCCAAGCACCCTCTGGCAGCTGGCCGCCTGCTCTCTTGCGGAGCCGTCTCCCGGTTTTACCGCATAAATCATGCTGCCAATCCCGGTCTTTAACGGGTCAGCATCCTCATTGCCCGCAATTGTGCGGATCACGTCATAGACTTTCTCAAGCTCTTTTTCAACTTCCGCCGGATTTTTTCCCGATACCCTGAGCTTTTCAACGGCATCCGTCTCTTTTGCCCGGCCGACGTACTGCGGATCTCTTCTGCTCAGCGTAAACTCAGCAAGCCCCAGGGGATTGGAGCGGTAAGAAGAAGTCTCCCCCGATGGAATCAGCTCATCCGTTGTCGTAACCTCATCCATGATTTTAGAGCAGACCTTCAGAAGAATATTGTCTGTCAGGGGGCTCATCTCCGGCCATGCCTTGATGTTCGGGCCGCAGACCAGTTCCTCCTTCTCCTCCGCCTTATTATAGCCGAAGAAAACCCGGTTTTTATATACCGTATCGTCAAACTGATAAGCGGGAATATCCCCCCAGCAGTCCATTGCTTCAGCCGATGTCAAAATTCCGCCGTTTGCCGCCGTGGCTGCGATGGAACGGGCATCCATCAGGGCAACGCCCGCCATCTGGCCCACTCCCGGTTTGGAACCCTCGCGGTTCGGGAAATTCCTGGTGGTGTGGCGGATGCTGAGACCGTTGTTCGCCGGCGTGTCGCCCGCTCCAAAGCATGGGCCGCAGAATGCGGTGCGGATAATGGCTCCCGCCTCCATCAGTTCACGGACGGCATCTTTCCTCACCAGATCGATAAATACCGGCTGGGAAGACGGATATACGGAAAGGGTGAACTCTCCATTGCCGCAGTTTCGGCCGCGGAGGGCATGGGCCGCCTCAATCACATTCGTATAATTTCCGCCTGCACAGCCTGCAATTACTCCCTGCTGTACATGCAGCTTTCCATCTATAATCTTATCCCTCAGACTCAGGGAACCTTCGCGCCCTGCAATCCGGTCCGCTTCATTCTCCACCTCTGCAAGAATTTCGGACAGATTCCGGTTCAGCTCATCAATCTCATAGGTATTGCTCGGATGGAACGGAAGGGCGATCATCGGCTTTACCGTGCTCAGATCCACATAAACGACGCCGTCATAATATGCGGTCTCTCCTGGATTCAGTTGCCTGTAATCCTCCTCCCTGCCGTGGAGTTTCAGGAACTGTCTCGTATCATCGTCCGTTCTCCAGATGGAGGTAAGGCAGGTGGTCTCCGTTGTCATTACATCGATGCCGTTGCGATAGTCCGTATCCATGGAGGAAACTCCCGGTCCGACAAATTCCATTACCTTATTTTTTACATACCCGTTCTTAAATACCGCTCCAATGATCGCCAGGGCAATATCCTGAGGACCGGCAAACGGGGACGGTTTCCCGTCCAGATATACGGCAACCACCTCGGGACAGGCTACATCGTATGTATCGCGCAGAAGCTGCTTCACCAGCTCTCCGCCGCCCTCGCCGATTGCCATCGTTCCCAGGGCTCCGTATCTCGTGTGGCTGTCCGAACCGAGAATCATCTTCCCGCATCCCGCCATCATCTCCCTCATGTACTGATGGATAACGGCAATGTGGGGAGGCACGTAGATTCCGCCGTATTTCTTAGCCGCAGACAGACCGAACACGTGATCATCCTCGTTGATCGTTCCGCCGACGGCGCAGAGGGAATTGTGGCAGTTTGTCAGCACATAGGGAAGCGGGAAACGCTCCATTCCCGATGCTCTGGCTGTCTGGATAATACCCACAAACGTAATGTCGTGGGAGGCCATAGAATCAAACCGGATCTTCAGGTGATCCATCCGGTCCGATGTGTTATGCGATTCCAGTATGGAATAAGCAATCGTATTTTTCCTTGCTTCTTCCCTGGAAATCTTTTTTCCGGTCATCTGCTCCACTTCGGCGCTCTCTGTCACCAGTTTTTCGCCGTTTACAAGATACGCCCCGCCCTCATACAGTTTTACCATGTGATACCTCCTGAAATGTTTTAACGATAATAGGTTTCCGCTTTTCTTTTTTCTGATTTTATTATATAATACGTTCAAGCATAGCTCAAATATTATATTAACTA
>CATWBR010000011.1 GCA_958349075.1 uncultured Clostridium sp. | reverse complement strand
CATTAATACTGAATCATTATAATAAACATAAAGGAGAGCAGAGGCATGGAACTCAAATACCTGAGAACGTTTAAGACGATACTTGAAACAGGAAGTTTTCAAAAGGCGGCCGAGCGTCTAAATTATGCACAGTCGACCGTGACCTTGCAGATGCAGATCCTGGAGCAGGAGTTATCCGTCAAATTATTTGATAAAATCGGCAGGAAGATGGAATTAACCGAGGCCGGAAAGGAACTTCTCCCCTGCATAGACGCCGCCTTGGAAGCCGTAGAACAGATGGAATGCTATGGAAAGAGCGGGAAAGAACCGGCAGGAACGCTGCGGATCGCCATGCCGGAAACACTTCTTGTATATCAGATGCAGCCTGTCATCAGAGCCTTTCGGGAACAGGCTCCCAATGTGAGATTATCCCTCCAGATTCCCAACTGCTACCTCATCCGGGACCGTCTTCTGAACGGCAGCCTTGATATCGGCGTTCATTACGATGTGGGGGGTTACGGTTCTTCTCTCATAACCGAACCGCTGGCCAGCTATCCTCTGGCTCTCATTGCAAGCCCGGCTCTTGATAAAAAAGAGCGCGATTTTATAAAGAAGGGCCAGAGAAAGTCCGTCTGCCTTATAACAGTGGATTACAACAGCCTCTACCATAAGATATTAAATGAGTACCTGGCAGAGCACGATATTGTCCTGGAGGGCGAAATGGAGATCGAAAGCATAGAGGCAGCGAAACTCAGTGTATCCAGCAATTTAGGCGTCGCCTTTTTGCCCCGCTATTCGGTCGGGAAAGAATTGGAACATGGGGAATTAATTGAACTGCCTCTGGGACCTTTTATTAAAAATATCACCGCAGTATGCAGCTACCATAAAAATAAGTGGGTTACCCCTGCAATGGAATTATTTATCCGTCTTTTGAGAGAAGAGATGCAGACGACGTAAGACTTTTTTAATTCCTTACCGCCGCAGCGCATTCCTATTATAAAAGGACATTTCCTACGAGTAGGAAATGTCCTGAATCAATTCTATTTACTTACTGTTCTTATCACCTGTATCGATTCGGTATCCGATATGAGGCATAAAAACCGGAAAACTTAGTACAGCTTTGCGCCTGCCGGGATACGGTCATCCACCATCAAAAGGTTCAGACCTTCTTTTCCATCCTCCTCATGAACTGCCGATATCAGCATTCCACAGGAGTCGATGCCCATCATAGGGCGCGGCGGCAGATTGACGATTGCAATCGCAGTCTTTCCAATCAGCTCTTCAGGCTCATAATACTCATGAATTCCGCTTAAAATCGTGCGGTCTGTGCCGGAGCCATCGTCAAGAATGAACTTTAAAAGTTTTTTGCTCTTAGGCACCGCCGTACAGTCTTTTACCTTTACAGCCCGGTAATCGGACTTTGCAAATGTCTCAAAATCCACCATTTCCTCAAAAAGCGGTTCGATCTTTACCTTGGAAAAATCAATGGTTTCCTGTACCCTGGTGTCCTGCGCCGGTGCCGTCTTCTCTGCTTTTGCAGATGTCTCAGAACCGCCAAGCGTCTTCATCGTCGGGAAGAGCAGTACGTCTCTGATTGCATAGGAATCAGTAAGCAGCATGATAAAACGGTCCATACCGATGCCGATGCCGCCTGTCGGAGGCATACCTACCATCAGGGAGTTGACGAAGTCGTCATCCATAGAGTTGGCTTCCTCATCACCTGCTGCCAGCAGCGCTTCCTGTGCCTTGAAACGTTCAATCTGATCCAGGGGATCGTTTAACTCGGAGTATGCGTTCGCCATCTCACGCTTTGTGATAAACAGCTCAAAACGTTCCGTGTATTCAGGATTCTCCGGTTTCTTCTTGGTCAGAGGGGAGATCTCAATCGGGTGATCCAGGATAAAGGTCGGCTGTACCAGGTGATCCTCCACGAACTCCTCAAACAGCATACTCAGGATATCACCCTTCTTGTGTCTGGCCTCGTACTCGATGTGATACTGATCGGCCAGGGCTTTTGCTTCCTCGTCCGTCTTAATGGCAGTAAAGTCGATTCCCTTATATTTCTTCAGGGCATCCACCATTGTAATTCTCTCAAACGGCTTTTCCAGATCGATCTCAACACCGTCATACACGAGCTTTGCTGTGCCGAGAACCTTCTTTGCCACTTCGCGGAACATGGTCTCAACAAGTTCCATCATTCCGTAATAATCCGTATATGCCTGGTATAACTCCATCAGGGTGAATTCCGGGTTGTGTCTCGTATCCACGCCTTCGTTACGGAATACGCGGCCAATCTCGTATACTCTCTCAAGACCGCCTACTATCAGTCTCTTTAAATACAGCTCCAGCGAGATACGCAGTTTTACATCCTCGTCCAGTGCATTGTAGTGTGTCGTGAAAGGTCTTGCGGCAGCGCCGCCTGCGTTCGGAACCAGCATCGGTGTCTCAACTTCCATAAAGCCGCGGCCATCGAGGAAGTTGCGGACTTCCTTGAGAATCTGGGAACGCTTCACAAACGTATCACGCACCTCCGGATTCATGATCAGATCCACATAACGCTGTCTGTAGCGCATATCTGTATTGGTAAGGCCGTGGAATTTCTCCGGCAGAATCTGTAAGCTCTTGGAAAGAAGGGTTACGGCCTCCGCATGGATAGAAATCTCTCCCGTCTTGGTTTTAAATACCGTGCCTCTGATTCCTACGATGTCACCGATATCCATCTTCTTGAATTCTTTATAGGACTCTTCGCCGATACTGTCTCTGGCAACGTAAGACTGGACATTCCCCTTTAAGTCCTGGATGTTGCAGAAAGATGCCTTACCCATGACACGTTTGGACATCATACGTCCTGCCAGGGTTACTTCCTTTCCCTCCATTTCCTCAAAGTTATCCTTCACGTCGGCACTGTGTGCCGTCACGTCAAATTTCGTAATCTGAAACGGATCTCTGCCGTTCTCCTGAAGCTCCGCCAGTTTGTCGCGGCGTACCTTAAGAAGCTGGTTTAAATCCTGCTCTTCCTTCTTATTCTGCTGGTTCTGCTGATTCTGCTCTGCCAATTTCTTCCACTCCTTTGTGAACTTAGATTATGATACTCTCTGGATTTCCAGGATTTTATAATGAATCATTCCTGCCTGTGTCTCAACCTTTACCGTCTCGCCCTGTTTCTTGCCAAGCAGTGCATGGCCTACGGGAGATTCGTTGGAAATCTTGTTCTGAAGGCTGTTTGCCTCTGTGGAACCAACGATCTTGAACTCCATCTCCTCGTCCTCTTCCACGTCCAGAAGTTTTACTTTACAGCCAACGCTGATCTTGTCAAGGTCGATCTCCTCTTCCACAACAACTTCTGCGTTCTTGAGAAGCTTCTCAAGAGTCTCGATCCTGGCCTCGATGTCTCTCTGCTCATCTTTTGCCGCATCGTACTCCGCGTTCTCGGATAAATCCCCCTGCTCTCTTGCTTCTTTAATTTTCTGGGCGATCTCTCTACGTTTATTCACCTTCAGATCCTGCAGTTCATCTTCATACTGCTTGAGACCTGCATACGTTAAAATATTTTTTTTCTCTGCCATGACAACTATCCTTCCTTCCGATAATTCGTCTCCGAAATCGTTCTAATATTGCATCGCATTATTATAACTGATAAAGTCCCCCTTGTCAAGAATCGGAAACGGCGTTTTCCGTTTATTTACAAGGGTTTACCATAGTCCTGTCTTTTCAAATCCGTTCTTCGATCAGGGCAATTAAATCCTCCATTGTGCTGACCTTATTAATGTCATTTCTCAGCGAAGATGAATTCGGATATCCCGCCGTATACCATGCCACATGCTTGCGCATTTCCCGCATTGCAATCTCCTCGCCCTTGTATTCCGTCTGCAGCTCTCCGTGCCGGATAATTGTGGCCTTCAGTTCCTCCTTGGACGGAGGCGGCAGAAGCTCTCCCGTATCGAGATAATGGTTAATGCGCCCAAACAGCCATGGATTTCCCTTGGCTCCTCTGGCCACCATGATTCCGTCGCAGCCGGTCTCTTTCAGCATACGTCCGGCATCTTCAGGGGTAAAAATATCACCGTTTCCGATTACCGGTATTTTCACGGCCTCTTTGACCTGCCTGATAATGTCCCAGTCCGCTTTTCCGGAATAATACTGCTCCCTCGTCCTGCCGTGGACGGCAACCGCGGCCACTCCGCAGCTCTCCGCCATCCTTGCAAATTCCACCGCATTAATGCTGGTATCGTTAAATCCCTTACGGAACTTAACTGTTACGGGTCTGTGCAGTTTTTTCACCATTGCCGTGAGTATTTCCTCCGCCAGCTTCGGATTCTTCATCAAGGCCGAACCTTCCCCATTATTCACAATCTTCGGGACCGGACAGCCCATGTTGACGTCGATGATATCATACGTCCCCTCTTCCAGCTTAAGCGCCATATCACTCATGATATCTGGATCGGAACCGAACAGTTGGACCGCAATCGGGCGTTCTTCCTCCCTCATCTCAAGAATCGGCTTCGTATTTCTGTTATTATAGAGAAGCGCTTTTGCACTGACCATCTCCGTGCACATCAGGCCGCAGCCCTGCTCCTTGCACAGGAGCCGGAACGGAAGATCCGTCACACCAGCCATCGGAGCCAGCGTTACGTTATTCTCCAGTTCTACATTTCCAATTTTTAACTTCATCTGTCCTGCCCTTTTATCTATTCGTCTTCCTCTGTGCCGTCCAGCAGCCCGTCCGCCGGCATTCCCAGGACAAACACCTTATAGTAAAGCTCCAGCGATTCCAAAAGCTCCCGTTTTTCTCTCTGGTACTGCCTGATCCTTAGGCCGCTGCCTATCTCATCGAAAAGGTAATCCGTCTCCTCGGCCTCCACCCGGAATTCCAGTGTCCCTTCCGGCGTGAACTCCAGCATTATCGTGCCTCCCACGTCTTCCGTGAAGAGTACGCACATAATCCTCAGTTCTTCTTTTACTCCCTCCGGGAGTCCTGCAAACTGCTCATTAAAATAATATTTTTCCACATAGGAGTTGGCTCCGCAGAGAACCGTATTCTCCCCCGCGTTACCGCCCGCTGTATGTTCCATCTTTTCTGCCCTCCGTTACACATCAAAAGGCATTCTGTCCTCCGGACATCATGCCTTTGTCGGTGACGGTGAAAAGTGCATAAAGCGTTCTTCTCACCGTTTCTTTCTTTTTATCGTTAATCCGTACCGTTTACCTCACCAGGAGTTTGCTGATCTCGTACTGATCTTCCGGAATGTCTTTCGTCATATTCAGAGCTTCCTGAATATCAAAGTCTACAAATTCGCCGTGCTTATAAGCAACAACCCTGTTTGTCTTTCCTTCGGCCAGCAGTTCCACCGCCTTGGCGCCCATAATGGATGCGTAAACTCTGTCCTTACAGGTAGGCGCCCCGCCTCTCTGCATGTATCCGAGGATTGTGGCCCTTGTCTCAAGACCGGTAGCGGCCTCGATTCTTCTTGCCATGGAAGCCGAATGGCCGATTCCCTCCGCATTAATAATAATGTGGTGTTTCTTGCCGCGTTTCCTGTTCTCTATGATTCTGTTAATCAGAACCTGTTCATTGCCGTCATAACGCTCCGGAAGAAGGATGTCCTCCGCACCGTTGGCAATACCGCACCAGAGGGCGATATAGCCTGCATGACGTCCCATAACTTCAATAATACTGCATCTTTCATGGGATGTGGATGTATCCCTTACTTTATCAATGGCTTCCATCGCCGTGTTAATTGCGGTGTCAAAACCAATCGTATAATCGGTACAGGCTATGTCAAGATCGATGGTTCCCGGGAGGCCTACCGTGTTCACACCCAGGGCGGAAAGCTTGCCCGCACCGCGGTAAGAACCGTCGCCGCCGATAACTACCAGGCCGTCGATACCGTGTTTCCTGCAAATCTCAGCACCCTTTTTCTGTCCTTCGGCTGTGGTAAACTCGGGACATCGCGCCGTGTAAAGAATCGTGCCGCCGCGTCCGATGGTATCCGCAACGCTTGTACCGTCCATATCAACAATCTCTTCCTGAAGCAGTCCGGCATAACCTCTCATAACGCCCTTTACCTTCATTCCCTTGTTGATGGCTGTTCTCACAACCGACCTGATACACGCATTCATTCCCGGCGCATCCCCACCGCTGGTTAAAACACCGATCGTCTTTACCTCTTTTGTCATAGCAAATTCCTCCATCCCGCTATTTCTGTCAGCAAATCTGGTTTTTCCTCAATTCATCTTATTCTAATTCATTTTATCCTTCTTTTCAAGGGGTTTATGATATTTTTTTAACTAGGAGGGAGTTGAAGAAAGAGAACGCCGCCGGGACGGTCGGGGTTCGGAATGGTGAGGGGAGACTATGAGTCTTCAGTCCCGGTTTGAAGGCTGTGGCGGGTGGGGAATCCGGACAGAAAAAGTTCCTGCGGGAAACGCTTGCGCTCTTTGGAGTACATAACAGTACTAAGGCGTCTGAGAAACGCCGCCTAAGTGCTGATGGACTCCCAGGTTCCCTGCGGAATCTTTTTCTCCCTTCTTCCCCACGGGAAGGTTATCGCCCGGGACTGAAGACGCGCAGGTTGTCGCCATTCCGCCCGGCCTGCGGTGGCTGAGTTGTTCTATTCCTTCAGGGGGAAGGGTATTGTCGCTGTCACTACGTTCTTCCGATTGCAGGGAGAATGTCTAGCAGAAACTCTCAAGCCGCTGAACCGTTACAGGTATCACAGCCACGTAGCGGCCGAGACAATACCCTCCCCCGCACTTGACGAAAGAGACAATCAGCCCCTGAAGCCGGCGGACGGGGCAATCACCTTCCCTGAGTCTTCAGTCCCGTCGACAACCTGCCCGGGGAAGGAGGAGAAAAACTTTCCGAAGGGTGACCTTGAAGCCCGCCGGTGCTTGGCGAGGTATTTTCGAGCCTAGCATCCGCTGTGCGCTTCACAAGCGGAAGCGTGTCCCCGCAGGAATTTTTTTCTCCGGATTCCCCCTCACCTCAGCCATCCACCGGGACTGAAGACTCATACACACCCTCCACTCCCCCGTCCGCCGTCTTACAGAGGCGTCCTCGCATCTCAACTAAATCCCCATTTATCTCCTTGCCGCCTTGTCAATCGTCTTCTCAATCACCCTCACGTTCTTCTCCCCCAGCCTCTCCCTGAGAGCGGACAGAAGTTCTTCCTTCGCCTCCACATTCCAGTTCCTCGGAAGCACTTTTTTGGCTTTTTCCTTTCCAAGATAGACAATTACCTGGTCACTGCCCTCATATTCCCTGAGTATATTAAGAAGTTCCTGCTCCCCGGAAAAATACGTTTCCTTGTCGGGATACTGAAGCCACACCTCTCTCGGAACCGCTTCAAACGGGATCACCTGTTCACAGATCAGTTTTCCTACCGGATCATCGCCGATAGACGCCTTGCCGGTAATAAATATCTTGGCATCCAGCTCGAGGAACTGTCTCTTCTTTTCGTAATCCCTCGGGAATACAAGTACTTCCACGCTTCCGGCCAGATCCTCTATCGTTACAAAAGCCATCATCTTATTCGTTCTCGTGGTTTTTACCGTCTTGGCCGTAACCATGCCGCCGATTGTTACAAATGCTCCGTCCCTGATTTCCGCCTCTCCGGTCTCCTCATCCACGGTAAAGTCGGAGGTCTTGGCAGTCACATTCTTTTCCCACAGGCCGATGTAGGCTTCCATAGGATGACCGCTGATGTAAACGCCCAGCATCTCCTTCTCAAATGCCAGAAGTTCCTCCTTTGTATATTCCCCCACATTCGGGAATGTAATCTGGAAATCTTCCTTTTCTTCCTCGGCCACAATGTCAAACATGGACATCTGCCCTTCCATGGAATTTTTCTTTTCCTTGTTTTTCTGGTCCAGAAGTTGGGCTGACACGAGGAATTTCTGTTTTCTGGTACCCGGCAGTGAATCCATGGCCCCCGATTTGATAAAGCTTTCCAAAGTCCGCTTGTTAACCTCTTTGCTGCTCATCCGATCCACAAAGTCTTCCAGGCTCTTATAAAGTCCTCTCTCCTGGCGCTCCCTCACGATCTCTTCCACAACAGACTGGCCGATACTCTTAATCGCGGACAGGCCGTATCGGATGGAACCGCCGGAAACGGAGAAACCGCCCTCTCCCTCATTGATATCGGGAGGCACAATCTTCATTCCCATCTGGCGGCAGGCCATGATATATTCGGAAACCTTGGATACATTGTCCTTGACCGAAGTCATCAGGGCCGCCATGAACTCAACCGGGTAGTAATACTTAAGAAAGGCAGTCTGGTACGAGACCACCGCATAAGCCGCCGCATGCGACTTGTTAAATGCATATTTGGCAAAGTCGATCATCTCATCGTAAATGTGGTTTGCCGTTTTCTCGTCGATTCCGTTGGCAATACAGCCCTTAACGCCTTCTTCCTCATTGCCGTAAACAAAGTTCTGGCGTTCCTTTTCCATGACGGAGCCTTTTTTCTTCGACATGGCGCGCCGCACCAGATCGCTTCGTCCAAGCGTATATCCCGCCAAATCCCGCACGATCTGCATTACCTGCTCCTGATATACGATACAGCCGTATGTGGGAGCCAGAATCGGCTCTAACTGCGGGCACTCGTAAGTGATGGACTGCTTGTCGTTCTTTCCCTTTAAGTATCTCGGGATAAAGTCCATCGGACCCGGACGGTAGAGGGAGATGCCGGCTATGATGTCTTCCAGGTTTTCCGGCTTCAGTTCCTTCATGAAGCTCTTCATACCGGAGCTTTCCAACTGGAATACACCGTCATTCTTTCCGGTTCCGATGGAATTCAGCACATTCTTATCATTATAATCGATCTGATAAAGGTCGATCGTCTTATTGCATGTCTTTTCGGCCAGGCGGACCGCATTCTGGATAACCGTCAGGGTACGCAGTCCCAGAAAATCCATTTTCAGGAGCCCCAGCTCCTCCAGCGTCGTCATTGTAAACTGGGTCGTGATGGAACCGTCGGCTGCCCTGGAAAGAGGAACATACTCGTCCACCGACGCCTTACTGATTACAACGCCCGCCGCATGCATGGAAGTATGCCTTGGGAGTCCTTCCAGCCTTCTGCTCATGTCGATCAGATATTTAACTTCCTCGTCCTCCTGATAGGCGTTTCTAAGATCCGGGCTGGCTTTTAGCGCCTTATCGAGCGTCATTCCCAGGTCGCCCGGGATCATCTTGGCAATCGAATCGCACTTGGCATATGGCATATCGAGCACGCGTCCGACGTCGCGGACCACGCCCTTGGCGGCCAGCGTACCGAAGGTGACAATCTGTACCACCCTGTCCTTGCCGTATTTGCTCACCACGTAATCAATGACTTCCTGTCTCCGCTCGAAACAGAAGTCGATATCAATATCAGGCATCGAAACTCTCTCCGGGTTCAGGAAACGTTCAAAAAGAAGCTGATACCGGATGGGATCAATATCGGTAATGCCCAGGCTGTATGCCACAATACTTCCGGCGGCGGAACCGCGCCCCGGTCCGACCATGATGTCGTGTACTTTTGCAAAATGTATAAAATCCCAGACTATCAGGAAATAGTCCACATATCCCATGGACTGAATGACTCCCAGCTCATATTCGAGCCTTTCCTTCAGGGACCCGTCGTCATCCGGGTAATGTTTATAAAAACCGTCAAAACAAAGCTTCTTAAGATATTCCCATGAGGTGTACCCCTCCGGTACGTCGAACTGCGGCAGCTTCGTCACGCCGAACTCAATTTCCACGTTGCAGCGCTCGGCTATCTTATGGGTATTATCCAGGGCATCGGCGGCGTATGGGAAGATGCTTCTCATCTCTTCCTCCGATTTCAGGTAATACTGTCCGCCCTCGTACCTCATCCTGTTCTCATCGGCCACTTTCTTACCCGTCTGGATACAGAGCAGAATGTCATGCGATTCCACGTCTTCTTTATAAATATAATGGCAGTCGTTTGTGGCGGTCAGCGGGATATCCAGTTCCTGGCTCATGCGCAAAAGCCCCTGGTTCACCGTCTTCTGGGCCGGTATCCCGTGATCCTGAAGCTCCAGGAAGAAGTTCCCCTTTCCGAAAATCTCCTGGTACCTGAGAGCCGATTTACACGCCTGCTCATACATACCACGGGAGAGGTAACGCTGCACCTCACCGCCCAGGCAGGCGCTGAGGCAGATGATTCCTTCGCTGAACTGGCTGAGCACTTCATAATCAACTCTCGGTTTATAATAAAAACCTTCCACAAACCCCTTTGAAACAATCTTCATCAGGTTCTGGTAACCCACATTATTTTCCGCCAGCAGAATCAGGTGGTAGTACCGATCCTCCCCGTTCACATTCTCACGATCCAGGCGTGAGCCCGGCGCCACATAAATCTCACAGCCGATAATCGGCTTGATGCCCACTTCCTTTGCAGCCCGGTAAAAATCGATCACTCCGTACATAACGCCGTGATCGGTGATAGCCAGGCTGTCCATCCCCAAGTCCTTGGCCCTGGCTGTCAGTTCCTTAATCTTACTGGATGCATCCAGCAGACTGTATTCCGTATGCACATGCAGATGAGTAAATGCCACTCCCCTGTTCTCCTTTCCCGCGGCGCTTGTGATGCAGTCCCCTGCCGGACGCGCGCCGCCGATTTAAAAAGGCTGCTGCAATGGTTTCCCTGCAGCAGCCCCTAATGTAAAATTAACTGTTCGTAAGATATTTTTCTATCCCTTCAATTGCCGTATCTTCATCCTCGCCCTCGGCCTGCACCATAACTTCCTCGCCCGCCTGCAGAGTGAGAGTCATCATGCCCATGATACTTTTGGCATTGATATTTTTATCTCCGTCTATCAGATAAATGCTGCTGGCATACTGGCTGGCAACCTGCACGAGCATAGCGGCCGGTCTTGCTTCCAGACCTGATTCAAGTTGAATTGTGATTTCCTTACTCTTCATAATATCCTCCTCATCTTCCAAAAGAACTCACACCATCGCTTTGTTCCTTATACCTGAGCCCTCTGAGCTCTCAGGTTTTCTGCGATTGTACTGATCTTTCTAAGCCGATGGTTTACTCCGGATTTACCCACCTGGGGATCCAGGCTCTCTCCTAATTCTTTCAGCGTCGCATCCGGCCTGTCCAGCCTGACCTCAGCAATCTCTGCCAGTGTTTCCGGCAGATAGTCAAGACCCACTGTATCCCGGATGTACGTAATATCCCCCAACTGCTTTACGGCAGCCGAAACGGTTTTGTTAATATTGGCCGTCTCGCAGTTCACCTGGCGGTTCACACTGTTTCTCATCTCCTTCAGAATCCTGATATTCTCCAGATCCATCAGGGCTAAATGTGCTTCCATCACGCCAAGAATCTCCACAATCTGACTTCCTTCTTTTATATATACCACAAAATACTTCTTCCTGACAACTATTTTCGCATCAATTGAAAAAGTTGCTATCATGGCTCTGAGCTGTTCCGCCTTCTCCATCGAAGCGCAGACAATCTCAAAATGATAAAACTTTTCCGGATCACTGATGGATCCCGCCGCCAGAAATGCTCCCCTGATAAACGCCCTGCGGCAGCATGGATTCTGGACAACCAGATTCTTCACTACGGATAAATTCTCCCACACTTCCCCGTGTTCATCCAGAAGCTTGCAGGCCTCCAGAACGCGGATCGCGTCTTCATGTTTCCGTATTACCACCGTATAAGTCCTGTTCTTTTTCAGGAATGCGTTTCTCCGGATAGAAATATCAGTTCCTATATTAAATGCTTTTTTCAATAATGTAAAGTATTTTCTCGCAACCGCCACATTTTCCGTGTGGATGCGGATGCTGTAATGATCCTCTTCATCAATGTGAACTTTGCCGCACAGGCTTAAGATAGCGGCAATTTCCGCTATCTGGCAGTGTCTGGCAGAGCTGATCTGCCGCGACAGTTCCTCTTTCACGCGGGAAGAAAATGACATCTCTCCACCTCTATTTCTTAACCTTGCTATCGTTTTCAATGTCCCTGTGTTCTATCTTAAGTCCGATATCCCTGTGGCTTTCAAGCTTCTCATACAGCATGTTTGCGATGGTGACGGAGCGGTGTTTTCCTCCGGTGCAGCCAACGGCAATGACCAGTTGGTTTTTCCCCTCCTGAACATAGTATGGCAGAAGAAAGCCAATCATATCATAAAGCTTATCAAGGAAAATACCGGCAGTTCCTCCCTGCTTCACGAATTCCTGAACCGCCGTCTCGTTACCGGTGAGGTAGCGCAGATCGTCGTCATAGTAGGGATTCGGA
Organism: uncultured Clostridium sp.; assembly: GCA_958349075.1. Lineage (GTDB taxonomy): Bacteria > Bacillota > Clostridia > Lachnospirales > Lachnospiraceae > Otoolea. The sequence goes on along the minus strand of CATWBR010000011.1, from coordinate 11,245 downwards.
AGGAAACGGACGTCGAAAACGAGATCCGCATCGGAAGGAATTCCATATTTAAATCCAAAACTCAGCACCGTTACAAACAGGCTGGAAAATCTTTCATGGTCCAAAAAAATCTTTTCAAGCTCCACCTTCAGCTCCCTTGTCAGAAGCTTGCTGGTATCCAGTATGTAATCCGCCCGTATTTTTAAAAATTTCAGTTTTTCCCTCTCTTTGGCAATCCCGCGGTCCAGCCGCTGGGTGCCGGCGAGAGGGTGTGATCTTCTCGTCTCTTTATACCTCTTAATCAGGATTTCATCGCTGGCATCCAAAAACAGAATCTCATAGGGGAATTTGAGCCGATCCCACTCACACAGCGTCTTTTCAAGTTCGCACAGCTCCTCGCCGCTCCTGACGTCGATTCCCAGTGCGCCGCTCCTTATATCTCCGCTGCTGCTCTCCACCAGTTCGGCAAACTTGCCGACGAGCGGAATCGGAAGATTATCAACGCAGTAGAATCCCATATCTTCAAGCATTTTGAGAGCCGCCGTCTTCCCTGCTCCCGACATTCCGGTAACAATTACAAGCCGCATTTTTTTCTCCTTCTGTCATTCCTGTGTCCGTTTAGCGCCGTATCGCTTAGGATGTCAATCCCAGCCTATCATACGTACTTCAGTCTCCAGGTCCACCCCTGATGTCTCTTTTACTTTCCTCTGCACCAAGCGGCACAGGGAACGGATATCTTCCGCCGTAGCCTCCCCGCGGTTGATGACAAATCCGCAGTGCTTCTCGGAAACCTGCGCTCCGCCCTCGCGGTAGCCCCGCATCCCCGCATCGTCTATCAGCTTTCCGGCAAAGTATCCGGCCGGCCTTTTAAATGTGCTTCCCGCACTCGGATATTCCAGCGGCTGCTTGTCGCGCCTTTTTTTCGCCAGTTCGGCCATCTTTTCCCGGATCTTCTCCTTATCGCCCTTCTTCAGGGAAATAACGGCGGAAAGGACCGTGTATTCCCTCTCCGGGATGCAGCTGTGACGGTAGCCCAGATCCAGTTCATTCCCGGTGAGAGTAAGAATCCTGCCCGATTTTTCCATGACCCTGACCGACTTTAAGACATCCTTCATCTCTCCGTCGTAAGCTCCGGCGTTCATGACCGCCGCGCCGCCCAAAGTTCCTGGAATTCCGGCCGCGAATTCAAAACCGGTCAGCGAATGTTCCATCGCCTCTTTGGCAATCCTGGAGAGCAGCGCTCCGGCGCCGGCCGTAAGTTCACACGGCTCCTCTTCCCTGATCTCCGAAAAGCTCTCCCCCATCAGGACCATGACGCCGTCATATCCTTTGTCACTGACCAGCATATTGCTTCCGTTGCCAAGTATGTAATATGGCGTCCGTTCCTCCCGGCAGAGAAGAAGCACCCTTCTAAGCGCTTCCTCACCGTCCGGCGATACGAAATAGGATGCCGGTCCTCCCACGCGGAATGTGGTATGCCCGCTCATCAACTCGTCTTTTTTTACCTGGCCGTCTCCTGCCGCCAGACAAAGTCTTTCAAAAAAATCGTTCATGTTATATCCTGCCTGTTTTCTGTTTTCAATCTTTTCTCGCGAGGTTGGCCTGGACACGGTTGTAAAGCTCCCTGGCCGCATTATACCCCATCTTCTTCTGTCTGTAGTTGACAGCCGCCGATTCCACGATAATGGCAAGATTTCTGCCGGGGCGGATCGGAATGGAATGGCAGACTACCTTGTTGCCGAGGAATTCCGTATACTGGTCTTCCATCCCAAGTCTGTCATACTCCCTCTCTCTGTCCCATTCTTCCAGTTTGATTACCATGTCTATGGACTGCGTATCCTTAACGCTCTCAACACCGAACAGTGTTTTCACGTCAATGATACCTATGCCGCGAAGTTCAATAAAATGCCTGGTGATGTCGGGCGCTGAACCGATGAGCGTCTCGTCGCTGACGCGCCGTATCTCCACCACATCGTCGCTGACCAGCCGGTGTCCCCTCTTAATCAGCTCCAGAGCCGCCTCGCTCTTGCCAATCCCGCTTTCGCCCATAATCAGGACTCCCTCGCCGAATACGTCCACCAGCACCCCATGGATACTGATCATAGGAGCCAGCTTGACATTGAGCCAGCGGATGATTTCGGCCATCAAATCCGATGTCGTCTTCTCCGAAACCATACATGGAACTTCATAGTGGTTGCAGAGATCCAGCACGTCCTCATCCGGCACCATGCCCCGGCTGTAAAGGAGGCAGGGAATCTGGCTGGAAATCAGGGCGTCGTAAACCTCATGGCGGCGCTCCGCCGTCAGCTTATCAAGATAAGCATGCTCCACATATCCGATAATCTGGACACGGTCCTTGTCAAAATGGTCAAAAAATCCGGTGAGCTGCAAAGCCGGACGGTTTACATCCGGATGTACCAGCACAATCGCATCGGTATCCAGCTCCATTGTCATATTTCGAAGCCCCAGTTTCTCTATCAGTTCCGTAATCGTAACTCCATACATGGTCCTCATTCTCCTTCTCTGTGGCATTTTTTCTAATCTTTCCTTTATCCTATCACAACTTTAACCACTTGTCACCAACAGCGGCAGGACGGTGCCGGCCCGCTTTACTCCCTCCCGCCGTTCACAGCTTGTGTATAAACGGCATGCAGCGGACGGTAACCGTTTCGCTTATTCTTCTCCGTGGAAAAAATTATATACGGCCTCGGCTGCGTTCCGGTTCATCTGCGGCGCTTCGGCCAGTTCTCCGACTCCCGCATCCCTGACCGCCTCGATCGTCTTAAAATGGCGCATCAAAGCTTTTCTTCTGGCAGGACCGATTCCCTTTATATCATCCAGAACGGAGCGCACCTGTTCCTTGCTGCGCAGGCTCCTGTGATATTCAATGGCAAAACGGTGGGCCTCATCCTGTATTCTTGTTATCAGCCGGAATCCCTCCGAGTGATGATCGATCGGTATCTCCACATTGTTATAATAGAGTCCCCGCGTCCTGTGGTTGTCATCCTTGACCATACCGCATACCGGAATCACGATCCGCAGGCTCTCAAGTACTTCCAGGGCAATGTTTACCTGCCCTCTTCCGCCGTCCATCATGATCAGGTCGGGAAATCTGGTAAAGCTTCCGAAGGCCATGTCGCCGCCCTCCGCTTTCAGTTTTTCCGTTTCCTCCAGTCCGTGTGAAAAACGGCGTGTCAGCACCTCTCTCATGGAGGCGTAATCATTTGGTCCTTTAACAGTTTTTATGCGGAACTTCCTGTAATCATTCCTCTTCGGCCTGCCATCTTCATACACGATCATGGAACCGACCGACTCAAAGCCGCTGATATTGGAAATATCATAGGCCTCGATCCTCTTGACTCCTTTTAAACCAATCCATTCGCCCACCTGGTTCATTGCCCCGATGGTGCGCAGTTCTTCCCTCTTGATCTTTTCCTTGTCCTGGGAAAGAACCATTTTCGCATTCTTTTCGGCCAGCTCGACAAGCTGCTCCTTACCGCCCTTCTTCGGAACGACGATTTTTACCTTCTGTCCTCTTCTCGATGTCAGGAAACTGCTGATGACTTCCTCGTCCTCCAGTTCCTCCTGCACCCAAATCTCATGCGGGATAAACGGTGTCCCCGCATAGAACTGCTTGACAAAGCTGTTCAAAATCTGCCGGTCCTCCTCGGCCGAGGATATGGACATATGGAAATGCTCCCTGCCGATCAGGCGGCCGTCCCTGACAAAGAATACCTGGACCACTGCGTCCCGATCGTCCTTTGCCATGGCGATGATATCCCTGTCGTCCATGCTCTGGCTGGTAATCTTCTGTTTCTGGGCCACTTTCCTGACGCTGCCAAGAAGTTCCCTGTACTCGATGGCTTTCTCAAACTCCATCTCCTCCGAGGCAGCCATCATCCTGTCCTCCAGATATTTCATCACCGGCTCATACTTTCCGCCCAGAAAATCCAGGGCCCGTTTTACAGACTGCTGGTATTCCTCTTTTGAGATATTGCCCTGGCAGGGCGCATCGCACTGGTGGATATGGTAATACAGGCAGGGCCTGTCCTTTCCTATATCCTGGGGCAGCTTCCTCGTGCAGGTCCTGATATGGTAAATCTTGTGTATCAGCTCGATCGTGTCTTTCACGGCTCCGGCGCTGGTAAACGGACCGAAATATTTATTTTTATCTTTCTTCATGATGCGGGAAAACAGGATCCTGGGATAATCCTCCGCCACCGTCACCTTGATGTAAGGGTATGTCTTGTCATCCTTCAGCATGGTGTTGTAGCGGGGTCTGTGTTCCTTGATCAGATTACACTCTAAAACAAGCGCTTCCAGCTCCGAATCGGTCACAATATATTCAAACCTGGCAATCCTCGACACCATCTGCTCTATCTTGGAAGTCTTGTTCCGGCTGCTCTGGAAATACTGGCGCACGCGGTTTTTCAGGCTGATGGCTTTTCCTACATAGATAATCTCGTCTTTTATGTCATGCATAATATAAACTCCCGGCTGAGCCGGAAGTTTTTTCAGTTCTTCTTCAATATTAAACATTTTCTTATCCCCGGCGCAGTCTGGATGCGTCGTATCTCTGCTGCATTCTCAGATACTGTTTCAATCCGTCAAGCTGTTCTTCGATGGTTCCGTCGGACGGTTTCGCATCGAGGCACAGGCACAGGCTGTCTACCTCTCTCTGCCCTACCCTGCCCTTCATCCGCTGGAGAATGGCCAGCCGTTCCTCAAAGGACTCCGTGTCCAGAAACTCTAAGAGCATTGGGCTGACCGCCGCCTCCTCGGGTCTGGTGTACGGGTGTATTTCCCTGTCTGAGGCATGGTTTAAAGCATCCTGCCCCTGTCCGGGAAATACCTGCTCGAATCTGTATCTCTGTGAAACATCCGGGTACTTGCTTTTGTCCACCTCTTCCGTAAACATGGCAAGCGGGCGGACCCAGACGCCGTAGTCTCCGTAAAGCGCCTGGTAAACCACCATCTTTTCTCCGGTTTCCGAGTGGTTTGCCACCGCCATGATCTGGTACAATTTATTTTTAAAGTGTCTGTAAAATTCACCTGGTTTTGGATCTGCATTCATTGTTCAAGTCCTCCGTAATGATAGTTGTTTGATGCATTCCACAGAATCCATTCCTCATATCCCGCATCGTATACCGCCTGGATCTGCTTGCGTACCTCTTCGTTGCCGTATTTAATGTGATGTTTCAGATAGGTTGCCGTAAAGTCCTGGAGCCACGGACGGACGATCGCCTGGCGTTCCTCCGCCGGATAGGCCGAAAGTTCGGCCTCCGATTTCTGCAGCGCCCCGAGAATTGTCTCATAGGGATGCATATCGGGGTGATCGAGCCCGAAGTTGCCGTCGCCGTAGTGGGACGGGTAAATCATCGGACAGATATAATCCAGGTTCTGCGCCATCTCGCCGTAGATCTGGCCTACCGCGCCGGCATCCTCCTCGCTCCCGATAATTGCTCCGAAGACATCGGCGGAAACGAATACTCCGAGAGGCGTCAGCTTATCAAAGGCGTATTCGGTAAATTCCGCAATGATATCCGTCTTGGAACGTCCTTTCGTCTCCTCCTCGCCGAACACTACCTCGCGCATCGTGGAGTCGGTGGCAAAGCGTATATAATCAAACTGTATTTCATCGAAACCGGCATCGGCTGCCTTAGTCCCTGCTTCCACCAGATAATCCCACACTTCCTGTCTGTATGGGTTTACCCAGGCCAGGCCCTTTTTATCCCTGTAGAGGGAACCGTCCGCTTTTTTCAGGCTCCAATCCGGCTTTTTCTCCGCCAGGTAGGGATCTTTAAAGGCCACAATCCGGGCTATGGTGTAAATATCGTGTTCTTTCAGTTTTTGAAGCAGGGCTTCCAGATCGGGAATATAGGCTTTACATGCGTCTATCTCACTGAACATCTCCGAATCTACGGGCGCGGTAATGCGGCCGTCGTCATTTTTAAAATCTATGACTACCGCATTCAGTTCCGTCGCATCGATCTGCTTTATAATATTGTCCATCATCTTTTCATTCCCTGCCACATAGGCGGAAACGTAGATGCCTTTTACTTTTACGGGCTCACGCTGCTCAAGAAGATCATCCCCGTCTGTAATCTGAAGTATCTTCTCAAGCTTGGCCGCCAGCGGACCCTTGGGAGAATTCTCCGCATTTTGGGAACTTCCCGGCGTTGTGCCCGCCTGACCCTGTTCTTTGCCGTCAGCGGTTTCAGCAGAATCTCCGTCTATGGCATTGCTGCCCGAGGCAGGGTTCTCCGCCGCGCCGGATTCCGTCTCTTCCCCGACGATGTCCGGCATCTCCGCCGGGTTATACCGTGTGCACCCTGTCAGCAGACAGGCGCACATGCTTAATATCAGCCACTTTCTCATCACTTGGTTCCCCTGTGTTCCTTTTCTAATTCGAGGAGCTTTTCTTTAATCGGCAGTCCTCCGCCGTATCCTGTCAAACGGCCGTCGGCGCCGATTACACGGTGACACGGCACAATGATCGGAATCGGATTATGGTGGTTCGCCATACCGACCGCCCGGCCGGCTCTCGGATTTCCGATTCTTGCGGCTATCTCTCCATATGTTATTGTCTCTCCGTACGGAACCGTGAGAAGCTGCTCCCAGACCTGTTTCTGGAAAGATGTCCCGCGCATCGAGAGCGGGATGTCAAATGTCCTTCGCGTACCGGCAAAATATTCTTCCAATTCGCGCTTTGTCTCCAAAAGCAGCGGTGTCTCCTGTTCTACAGACTCCGCCTGACGGCCTGCCTGGAAGGTTTTTGGTTCTTTTACAGCGAATGAAATTTCGGCTAATGCGTTGTTTTCCTCCGCAAGGAGAAGCGGGCCGATTGGGGTTGTAATTTGGATTGTGTATCGCATGGAGGGGGACCTTCTTTCTTGAAATGGAAGGGTGAAAGGGTAACTGGTAGGGGGCAGGAAAGCTGGAATCGCGTTTCACTACTGAGCCGGGGGGAGTTAGGAAAGCGGAGCTTTCCTAACTCACGGGCTTCGCCCTGTGAGTGGAAAAATAAGCAGGTTTTCGAACGGGAACGAGCTCCCGTTCGGGAACCTGATTATTTTTCCACTCACCCGGCTCATTGCCTACGCGGATATTATACCACCCTCCCCCCCACCTTTTCCAGCCCCAACTCGTTTTTCTGTCACTTTCTATAACTTTTCCGCACATTTTTTAACTTTTTTCATTTTCCCCCTACTCAAATCCTCTTTTTTGTAGGATAATAGGATGGGTTTATATTTTAAAATATTACTTATAGATAAGGATGGGACGTTATGAAATTAGGTTTTGACAATGACAAATATCTGAAGACGCAGTCGGATCACATCCGCGAGCGTATTGATCAGTTTGGGGATAAGCTTTACCTTGAGTTTGGCGGGAAGCTGTTTGATGATTTCCATGCTTCCAGGGTTCTGCCGGGGTTTGCCCCCGACAGTAAGCTTCGGATGCTGCTGCAGCTTGCTGATCAGGCTGAGATTGTAATTGCCATCAGTGCTGCGGATATTGAGAAGAATAAAATCCGCTCCGATCTCGGTATTACTTATGACGTGGACGTACTCCGCCTCATCCAGGCTTTTACGGATAAAGGACTCTATGTGGGCAGTGTCGTAATTACCCACTATTCCGGGCAGGCCAGCGCCGATACGTTTAAGAAGAAACTGGAACATATGGGAATCCGCGTTTACCGCCACTATACAATCGATGGTTATCCCGGAAATGTACCGCTGATTGTGAGCGATGAAGGGTACGGTAAGAATGATTATATCGAAACCTCCAAACCTCTCGTGATCGTGACCGCCCCCGGTCCCGGAAGCGGAAAGATGGCTACCTGCCTGTCTCAGCTTTATCATGAGAATAAACGCGGCGTCAAGGCCGGATATGCCAAATTTGAGACGTTCCCAATCTGGAATATTCCGATTAAACACCCGGTTAACCTGGCTTATGAGGCTGCTACCGCAGATTTGAACGATGTCAATATGATTGATCCCTTCCATTTAGAAGCATATGGGGTGACGACGGTCAATTATAACCGCGACATTGAAATTTTCCCGGTACTCAGCGCTATTTTTGAGGGAATCTATGGAGATAACCCTTATAAATCTCCAACGGACATGGGCGTTAATATGGCCGGCAACTGCATTTTTGACGACGATGCCTGCTGTGAAGCTTCCAAACAGGAGATTATCCGCCGTTATTACCAGGCTTTAAACCGTGTTGCCAAGGAAGAAGGCAGCAAGGAGGAAGTTTATAAGATTGAGCTTCTGATGAAACAGGCTAAAATCTCCACCGAGATGCGCAGGGTGGTCCCGGCCGCCCTGGCCGAGGCCGAGAGGGAAGGCGCTCCGGCCGCTGCCATCGAACTGCCGGACGGAAGAATTGAGACAGGCAAGACGTCCAACCTTCTGGGTGCCTCCGCCGCTCTCCTGCTCAATGCAGTTAAGGCCCTGGGTAACATCCCTCATGGCGTTCACCTGATTTCACCGACCGCTATCGAGCCGATCCAGAAGCTGAAGGTCGATTACCTCGGCAGCAAAAACCCGCGCCTCCACACGGACGAGGTTCTCATTGCCCTCTCTATGTGTGCCGCAACCGACAAGAATGCGCAGATTGCCCTGGAGCAGCTTCCAAAGCTGAAACACTGCCAGGTTCATACCTCCGTCATGCTGTCGGAAGTCGATATCAAAACCTTCCAGAAACTGGGAATCGGCCTTACGTCGGAACCGGTATACGAACATAACAGACTGTACCATTAAACTTTATAGAACCGTCCGGTATCTTTGACCTGCCGGACAAACAACGAAAAGCACGCTTCGCGAACTTTTCATTGCCACTCAATCAAAGAAACAGGCCCGAATCCCATTCAGGCCTGTTTCTTTGATAACTTCTATTCCATGTTAAATTACATTCTGTCTTAATCTCTGTTCTGTCCTAACTCTGATCGATCTTTAAATTTCTCTTGTCTCATCCTCTGCTGCCGGTGCATCCGAACCCTTTGTCTCCGGTTCATTCTCTCCGTTTTCCACAACAGCCTCCGTCTCAATATCTTCGACCGTTCCGGCCTGTTCAGCCGGTTCATGATCCGCCGGTTTAGAATCAGCCGTCACCTCTGCAGCGTCTGCTTTGTTTTCACTGCTGTCGGCGCTTATCACTTCAGGCTTCTTCTCCTCCGGCTCAGGAAGTCCCTTCACCTTGCGGAAAATCTTCATAAATTCTTTGCCCGTAATTGTCTCCTTCTCAATCAGGAAAGCGGCAATCTTATCCATGACATCCCTGTTTTCAAGAAGAAGCCTCTTGGCCTCCGCATAGGAATCTTTGAGAATGCCCATAACCTCCTGGTCGATCTCGGCTGCCGTGACATCACTGCAGTTAAGCACGGTGCGGCCGTTCAGATACTGGTTTTCCCTGCTCTCAAGACCCATCAGGCCAAATTTCTTCGACATACCGTACTGGGTGATCATGGCTCTGGCAATTCTCGTAGCCTGCTCGATATCATTGGAAGCGCCGGTCGTAACCGTATCGAATACGATCTCTTCCGCTGCACGCCCTGCCAGATATCCCACCAGCATAGCGCGGATTTCCTTCTCCGTATTGAGGTATTTCTCCTCCTCCGGAACGTGCATAACATAGCCGAGGGCGCCCATTGTCCTGGGCACAATTGTAATCTTCTGGACCGGTTCCGCATCCTTTTGCAGCGCGCTTACCAGCGCATGGCCTACCTCGTGGTAGGAAACGATACGGCGCTCTTCCTTGCTGAGAATTCGGTCCTTCTTCTCCTTACCGACTAATACTAACTCCACGGCCTCAAACAAATCGCTCTGGGCTACCGCATGTCTGCCGTGTTTAACGGCCGTGATGGCGGCCTCGTTCATCATGTTGGCCAGGTCGGCGCCCACTGCGCCCGAAGTTGCCAGTGCAATCTCTTCAAAGTTAACAGATTCATCCAGCTTCACATCTTTGGAATGAACCTTTAATATGTTGATACGGCCCTTTAAGTCCGGCTTATCCACGATAATACGCCTGTCAAAACGGCCCGGACGCAGAAGCGCCGGATCCAGAATCTCGGGACGGTTTGTAGCCGCCATGACAAGAAGACCCTTGGAGGAATCGAATCCATCCATCTCGGAAAGCAACTGGTTCAGGGTCTGCTCCCTCTCATCGTTGCCTCCGAGGCGGGAATCACGGCTCTTACCAATGGCATCCACCTCATCGATGAAAATAATACACGGTGCGGACTGCTGTGCCTGTTTAAACAAATCCCGGACACGGGAAGCCCCGACACCGACGAACATCTCCACAAAGTCGGAACCCGACAGGGAATAAAACGGTACTTTCGCCTCGCCCGCCACTGCCTTGGCAAGAAGTGTCTTACCTGTTCCGGGAGGGCCAACAAGAAGGGCTCCCTTTGGAAGCTTTGCACCAATCTTCGTATATTTGCCGGGATTGTGGAGGAAATCTACAATCTCGGTCAGGGATTCCTTGGCCTCATCCTCACCGGCCACGTCCTTAAATGTAACTCCCGTCTCCTTCTGGACATAGACCTTGGCATTGCTCTTTCCAACGCCCATCAGGCCGTTGCCGCCGCCCATCCGGCGCATCATAAAGTTCAGGAGAAGAACCATCAGGCCGATCGGCAGCACCCATTCCAGAATCAGCACAATAATGCTGGCCGTAGCGTCCACCTGGGCCTGTTCATACTGGGTTACTCCGGCCTTATCCAGCTTCACCTGGAGATCCGGATCATACATTGGAATTGCATAATACTCAATTCCAATCAGTCCGCCGTACTTGCTCTGGCTTCCGGTGTACTTCTTGGAATCCTTCTTGGGGGTAATCTGAATCTTGTTGCTGCTTACGATAACCGACTCCACTTCCCCATCCTTTAACATCTGGTTAAACTCACTGTAGGGCACAAGCTGCGTCCTGCTCTGCTGCCAGAGATTATGCATTGCGCTGACACAGAGCAATGTAAAGATCATAGTAATGACAAGAACCATGTAATTTTGCCCGCCCTTGGGATTCTTACCATTCTTATTCTGGTTGTTATTGTTATCCATATGTGTTCTCCATTCCGAATAGACATTACAGTCCGCCTGATTGCCCCGCCGGATGTATTCATGCACAATCAGTGCTCAACGGGTACGGCAGACGCCGGGCCATGCTCTTTATGGCCTGAGTGCATACTCCGCCGCCCATATGCATGGCTTGATTGTGGCAGAGACAGCTCAATCTATTCTATACCATTATAGTGTGACAT
>CATWBR010000010.1 GCA_958349075.1 uncultured Clostridium sp. | reverse complement strand
TAACGAGTCTAGTACTGCTGTGCATTCCAAAGAGCGCAAGCGGTTCCCGGAGTAATTCATTCTGGCCGGATTCCCCCCTCACGACAACCTATCCCCGGGACTGAAGACTCATACCATCCATCTCCCCACACCGGACATTGGTCGTTCCGGCCGCGTCCTCCTTTCTCAATTAAAAAATTTTGTCGGAAAGGAAAGAACGGTTCCTGTAACGCGGTGGCATAAGTACATGCATTCTGTCCATATCCTGATTAAAGAAGGAAATAGATGCGGAGAAAAGGTATGAAACGATTAACGGCAGTTATTTTGACGATTATGATGGTCCTGCAGGCGGGGCTTTGCAGCGTGTATGCTTCGGTTCCGGAGATTCCGGCCGCGGCGGCCTCGGCGATGGTCCAGGCTGCGGACGGGCCGGAAATTCAGGCTCCGGAGGCAATCCTCATTGAGGCGTCCACCGGAACTGTGATTTATGAAAAGAATGCCGACGAGGCCAGGAACCCGGCCAGCGTTACGAAAATCATGACACTGCTTTTGACTTTTGACGCCCTGAAGTCCGGAAAGATTCATCTGGACGATGAAGTAGTCACCAGCGCCCACGCAAAATCCATGGGAGGTTCCCAGGTGTTCCTGGAGGAGGGGGAAGTCCAGACCGTGGAGACGCTGATCAAGTGCATCGTCATTGCGTCGGGCAATGATGCCAGCGTGGCAATGGCGGAATACATAGGCGGAGATGAGGCCACATTTGTGAAAATGATGAACGAGCGGGCAAAGGGCCTTGGGATGGAAAATGCAAACTTTGAGGACTGCTGCGGACTGACCGATTCCACGACCCATGCAATGTCGGCCCGTGATATAGCGTTAATGTCGAGGGAGCTTATCACAAAATATCCCGAGATCTTTAATTACTCCACGATATGGATGGAAAATATCACCCACGTAACAAAACAGGGTACAAAGGAATTCGGCCTTTCCAATACCAACAAGCTGCTTAAAATGGCTACCAATTTTGAGGTGACCGGCCTGAAAACGGGTTCGACCTCCCTGGCAAAATACTGTCTGTCCGCAACGGCAAAAAAAGACGGTGTGGAACTTATCGCCGTCATTCTTGCGGCGCCCGATTTTAAAGCCAGGTTCGGCGATGCATTGACACTCTTAAACTACGGTTATGCCAACTGCCGGATGTACCGCGATGAAGATCCGGGCACAGTGCCGCCGGCCGCGCTCATAAACGGAATTCAGGACACCGTGCAGGGAAGGCTGAACGGAACCTTTTCCTATCTGACGATGAAGGGGGAAGACTTTGGAGGCATTGAGAAGGAGTGGGTGTTTGAAGAAGGAATCAAAGCGCCCGTCAACGAGGGCGATATCCTGGGCCGTCTCGTCTACCGGTTAAACGGGCAGGAGCTTGGAAGCGTGGATATCGTAGCGGCGGAGGACGTGAGAAAAGCCAATTTCCTCGATTATCTGAAGAGAGCCGCCTCCAGTTTCTGTGTATAGCTTTTTTTCATGGGAAAGTTTTTCCTATAAAAAAAACGCTCCGCGATGATCGCGCTGCGGCGGTAAGGAATGATGTCGCTAAAGCGACCATAAAATTTTCCTTTATCTGGAATACGAGATCTTATACCGTTAAAATTAAACAGGGATTTGTCACTGCCAGCCAGATTTTTGGCGCTATTACATAGTGACAAATCCTTGTTTCTTCATGTTGAAATATTTCCCTCAGGACGGGTATAATAAAACTATCAAAAGGAACGACCGGCCGGTCACTTTTATCAAATTGGAAATACACGAACGGAAATTGGAAGATAGAACATAAAAGTGGAAAGAGGGAATCAGTATGAAAGAAAAAGTTCAGTTATTTGGACGGTTTTTAAGCGGAATGGTTATGCCGAATATCGGCGCATTTATCGCATGGGGGTTAATCACGGCATTGTTTATCCCGACGGGCTGGATGCCGAATGAGTCACTGGCTGCGCTTGTAACACCAATGTCAACCGTGCTTCTGCCGCTGCTTATTGCCTACACGGGCGGCGCTGCCGTACACGGACAGCGGGGCGGCGTAATCGGCGCCATCGCAACCATGGGCGTAATTGTAGGTTCCGATATTCCAATGTTTATCGGTGCCATGATTGTAGGTCCTCTGGCTGCATGGATTATGAAAAAGATAGACAGTTTAATAGAAGGTAAGATTCCGGCAGGTTTTGAGATGCTGGTCAACAACTTCTCACTCGGCATCGTGGGAGCAATCCTGACACTCCTTACCTTAAAGGGCGTTACACCTCTCGTAGAAACATTAAACGAGGCAATGAGGGCAGGCGTTGGTTTCTTTGTTGACAACAAACTCCTCCCAATGGCAAGTATTTTTATCGAGCCTGCAAAGGTTCTGTTCCTGAACAACGCAATCAACCATGGAATTTTCTCACCAATGGGAATCCAGCAGGTGGAGGAGACGGGAAAATCGATTTTCTTCCTGCTTGAGGCGAACCCCGGCCCGGGACTCGGCGTGCTGCTGGCATACTGCCTGGCAGGTAAGGGTTCTGCAAAGAGCTCCGCTCCCGGCGCCGTAATCATCCATTTCCTCGGCGGTATCCATGAGATTTATTTCCCATATATCCTGATGAATCCGCTTTTACTGCTGTCTGTTATCGCAGGCGGAGCCAGCGGTATCTTTGTAGAGCAGATGCTGGGCGCAGGACTTTCAGCACCGGCTTCACCGGGAAGTATCATTGCAATTCTCGGAATGACCCCTCGTGGCGGTTATATCCCGGTTCTTGCAGGCGTTCTCGTAGCTACGGCGGTATCCTTCTTTGTTTCCATGCCGATTCTCAAATTTGCCGGCAAGGATGAGGATTTGGAAGCTTCGAAGAACAAGATGAAAGAAATGAAGAATGCGGCAAAAGGAATTGCCGAAGAGCATAAAACGGTTAATACAAAAGAAATCAGAAAAATTGTCTTTGCCTGTGATGCCGGAATGGGTTCCAGTGCAATGGGAGCAACCGTGCTCAAGAAGAAACTGGCGGCGGCAGGCCTCGGCAGCATCGAGGTTATGCACTCACCCGTATCTTCCATCCCGGCCGATGCGCAGATTGTGGTAACTCATCAGGAACTTGGAGAGAGAGCCGGACACAGCAATCCGGACGCACAGCTTATCCTTATCACCAATTTCCTGGCTGCGCCGGAATACGATGAACTGATTCAGGAATTACTGAACCGATAGGGGAAATGCCCCGGACCCGTCAATTGGCCGGTCAGGCGCATATAGAAGAATGTTAAGACAGAAACCGGGTGTGTATCCACACCCTGTTCTGTCTTTCTATCGTATAAAAACACCGGGCGGAATATAGATCCGGGGGAGCCAAACAGCCGGATAAGGGCGGCTTAGTGCGGGAAAACGGGAGAGGGAACGGTAAATGTATGGATTTTACACCGAGAATGCAGCAGATACTTCTGCTCATGCTGAATGAAGATAAAGTCATATCCGTCAAAAATCTGGCGGAACAGATGAACCTGAGCAAGCGCACGGTACAGAGGGAACTGGAGTATCTGGGAAAAGCGCTGAAAGAATACAATGTGACGTTCTGTTCCAAAACGGGAACAGGAGTGTGGCTCGAGGGGGAACCGGAAGACAGGGAAAGGCTGTTTCGGCAGCTTAATGAGAAGGATACGCTGGACGTCTCGGACAGGACGGAGCGCCGCAAAAGGCTGATACTGGAAATCCTGAAGGACAAGACGCTGAAAAAACTTTACTACTACAGTGATCTGTTTGGAGTCAGCGAAGCGACCATCAGCGCGGATCTGGAGGCTGCGGAGGAGTGGTTTGCTCCGTTCAACCTGAAAATCAACCGGAAACCGGGTTACGGGATATCCATAGAGGGCAGGGAGAAGGATTTCCGCCTGGCTCTCAGGGCTTTTATCGATGAAAATATCGACACGCGTTTTATCCGGGATATTTATGAGGAAAAAGATCAGGCGCTGTTTGAACTGGTGGAAAATAAAAATGATAAAAACATCTACAAGATATTAAATAACGACCTTTTGCTGCGCGTGATTGCGTGCATCCAGAGGGTGAAGGACAGAAGACTGTTAAATCTGACAGAGAATTCCTACGTGGGGCTCGTCCTGCATGTGACAATAGCGGTTAACAGGATCCTGGGGAAAGAGATACTGGAAGAGAATGAAACCATGGTCGAGTCCCTGCGGGGGGATGAGGATTTCCGTCTGGCGGGCAGAATCGTGGAGGAGCTGAAAAAGGAATTTGAGATCGGGATCCCTGAGATAGAGGTGGCTTACATCTGTCTTCACATCAAGGGGGCCAAGGTGCAGCAGATAGAGCTGGACGAGGACTCAAAGGCCAGGGTGAGCGGCCAGAGGGAGCTGCTTTCGGTGGTAAACGCAATGATCGACCGTTTTGATCCGGCCGTGGCCTGGCAACTTAAGCAGGATGAGGAGTTTGTCGTGCAGGGGCTGGCCGCCCATCTGCAGCCGACATTAGTGCGCCTTGCCAACAATATGAAGATTGAGAATCCGCTTCTGGAACAGATAAAGAATGATTATGCCGCCATTTTCGAGCGCTGCCGCGACGTTGCCGGAGTAATTGAGGAACATTACGGTTTCGCCGTGCCGGAGCCTGAGATTGGCTATCTGGCCATCCATTTCGGGGCCGCCATGGTACGCCTGGAAAGCCGGAAAGAGGTAAAAAGAAAAGTGAACATGGGCGTAGTCTGTGCCAGCGGTATCGGAATATCTCGCCTGATGTGTTCCAGGATCAACAAGTTTTTCAGGGATCGCATCGAGCTTACGGCATACGGGGTCAACGATCTGAACCCGTTCGCGCTGGAGCATACCGACTTCTTTGTATCCACGCTTCCCATCAGGGAGAATGCGGATATCCTTTACGTAAGCCCCCTTCTGACATCACAGGAGATGGAGCAGATAGCCGCCAGGGTGCGTGAGTACGAACGGATGCCGATGGCCGGGAAGGAGAACGAGGCGTTTACAAGGCAGCTTGAGGAAGTCAACTATATGGCAACCCAGATTAAATCGCTGATCAAACGTTTCAAACGTACAAAGATTGAAGAGGCGGCGGCATTCGGGGAACTGCTTTTAAAGGCGGGGGAGGAGCAGACACCCTACGCGGATCGGCAGACCATGATCATAGAGGCCTTAAAGAGAAGGGAAACCATGGGCTCCCAGTTCTTTCCGGATTTCTCATTCGCACTTCTCCACGCACGGACGGCCGGTGTAACAAAGCCGGTATTTACGGTCTTTGTACCGGAATCGGGAGACAGGTTTACCGCCCCCGATATGAAGGGAATCAGGGCCGCCATCGTGATGCTGATGCCGGAGGAAGGACATACGCAGGAGAATGCGGACATGCTTGGATATTTAAGCCAGATGCTGGTGGAGGAGGATGAGTTCCTGAATGCCATCATAACAAAAGAGGAGGAGAACGTCCGGGATTTACTGTCGCGGTATCTCAAAAAATACTTTGCCCAGTATCTGGACAGGATGTAGACACGAAAGTTTCCGCCTTCAGCTTTTGTCACTATCTGATGATGCCAAATGCATTTTTGTTTCAGTTGAATTCTGCGGCGCGCCGGGGCTATAATTGAGACATAAAAGGGAACAGAAAGAAACACCGGAACGGGAAAACCTGTAGATAATGAGGAGGAATAAGAAAATGTTTGGTTTTGGAAAGAAAAAAGAACAGGCTGAAAAAATTCAGAAACCGGAGCTTTTAGAGAAGAAAAATATCCGTTTAAACTGCAGCCCGATGCCGAAGGATGATGTAATCCGGGCGGTGGGACAGCTCCTTTGTGACAGTGGGTATGTAAACGAAGGTTATATAGATGCAATGATAAAAAGGGAACTTTCATTCCCTACCAATATAGGAAACGGAATTGCGCTCCCGCATGGAGTCGAGGAAGCAAAGAAAGAGATTAAACAGTCCGGCATAGCAGTGATGGTATTTCCGGAGGGCACCGACTGGGGAAACGAGAAGGTGAACCTTATAATCGGAATCGCCGGAGTAGGGGAGGAGCATCTGGAAATCCTCTCAACCATCGCAGAAAAGATGGCAACACCGGAGGCGGTAGAGGAACTGATTAAGGGCACAGAGGATGATATCTACGCTACATTTACAACAAAAGCGTGATAAAATAATTTTCAGGATGATGGAATGGTAAGCTGGTAATCATAGATAACAGAACGATATCAAACAGAACAATTATTGGAGGTTTAAAACATGAAAACAAAAGCAGTGAGAATGTATGGGCTTGATGACTTAAGATTAGAAGAATTTGAATTACCAGAGATCAAGGATGATGAAATCCTTGTAAAAGTGATGAGCGACAGTATCTGCATGTCTACCTACAAGCTGGTTAAGCAGGGAAAAAAACATAAACGCGCACCGCAGAATATCGATACAAACCCGATCATCGTCGGCCATGAATTTGCCGGAGATATCGTACAGGTCGGAAAAAAATGGCAGGATCAGTTCAAACCGGGACAGAAATTTTCCGTTCAGCCGGCTATCAACTATCAGGGAAAGCTGGATTCCCCGGGATATTCCTATGAGTTCTGCGGCGGAGCCGCCACATACTGCATTATCCCTCACGAGGTAATGGAGATGGGCTGCCTCTTGAATTACGACGGCGAGAGCTACTTCCAGGCATCCCTGGGAGAGCCGATGAGCTGCATTATCGGCGGATACCATGCTAATTACCACACCAACAAACAGAATTACGAGCATGCCATGGGTACAAAAGCGGACGGCAATATTTTAATCATGGGAGGCTGCGGCCCAATGGGATTAGGAGCTGTAAGCTATGGCATCCAGTTTGAAAATAAGCCGAAACGGATTGTTGTAACCGATGTCAATGAGGATAGAATCAACCGCGCAAGGGAAGTAATTTCAGAGGCTCATGCCAGGGAGATGGGAGTAGAGCTCCACTATGTAAACACAGCGGCAATGGCAGATCCGATTGCAGAGCTTATGGCTATCACGGAAGGCCTCGGATACGACGACGTATTTGTATATGCTCCAATCAGACAGGTAGCCGAGATGGGAGATAAACTGCTGGCATTTGACGGCTGTATGAACTTCTTTGCAGGACCGACCGACAGCCAGTTTTCGGCAGAGATCAATCTCTACAACTGCCACTATACAAGCACACATATCATGGGAACCACAGGCGGCAACACGGATGACCTGATCGAGGCCAACGCCCTCTCTGCAAAAGGCGTGATTGAGCCGGCCGTTATGGTAACCCACGTAGGCGGAATCGACAGTATCGCGGAGGCCACAAAGAACCTTCCTTCTATTCCGGGAGGAAAGAAGCTGACCTATACACAGTTTGAGATGCCGCTGACAGCCATCGACGACTTTGCAAAACTGGGAGAGACGGACCCGCTTTATAAGAAGCTGGATGAGTGCTGCAAGGCCCATAAGGGACTCTGGAACGCCGAGGCGGAGAAAGTCCTGTTTGAGCATTTCGGAGTAAGATAGGTGGAATTACGGAGGCAAAACGCACACTCCGCAGACTTCTCACTGAAACCGGTGAAAAGAATCGAGTAAAAAGAAAACAGTAAAAAGAAACAGCAAAAAGAAACAGGGCGGCAGATGATGAATCATCTGCTGTCCTGTTTCTTTTTTGGAACCATTTTATTGTTGTAGATAACAGGGGGTTATTTCTCCTGTGTCACAGGGCCGTAGAAGCCGATGAGATATAATCCGCAGATTCCCACCAGGGCGTAAATGACTTTGGACAGCATGGAAGCGGAGCCAAAGAGATAGGAAACGAGGTTAAAGTTAAAGAACCCGATTAGTCCCCAGTTGACTGCACCAATAATGGCTATGGTGAGAGCAATTACATTTATAGTTTTCTGCATATTCTACCATCCTTTCCTGTATGCGGATTTCTCCGTTTTACTTATTATTGTCCGGTCAGGAAAAAAATATACAGACCTTCCGGGGATTTTTTGGCAATTGCACAAAAAATTAAAAAAACCGACCTGATTTTCGGGCAAAAAGCAGAGAATCAGCTTGAAGTAAGATCCCATTTATTGTAAGATAGAGCGAGGGGCAGTTAAGCTGAAAAATAAGAATATTACAGTCAAAGGGCATGCCTTCAACTGCAGGAGAATGTACCGGGAGGAACTGGGGATGAAAAACTTTAAGGTAGGGAAGAAACTGGCAATATCATACATAATCATTATGATGCTGCTGATACTGGGCAGTGTAGTCAGTGTTGGAAATATTATCAGGGTGGGGGAGAGGATGGAGGCATTTTATGACGGTCCATTTACCGTGAGGGGCTCCGTCAGCTCCATAAGAGCGAACTTTGAATCAATGCAGAAATCGATTTACCGCGCCATAGCATATGATGACAGGGATATTATGGAAACGTCCATCAGCGCCGTCAGTGAGGCACAGGAAAACATAGCGGATGAGATGCTCACTATGAAAGAGCATTTTATAGGTGACAGGCAGCCTGTAGAGACTTTGGAGGAGCATCTTAAATCGGTGTATCCAATCGATGCCGAAGTGCTTGATATGGCCGTACAGTTTAAAAATCAGGAAGCCCTTAATTATATGGAGGAAAATACCAGAGCGATCAATACGAAAATCCGTGAAGAACTGGACAATATCAGCAGTTACATGGATGAAACAGGAGTGGACCTGATAGAGGAGGTGAGGAAGGCACAGAAGAATTCCATCATCATCCTGGTTCTTCTGGGGGGATTGAGCGTCTGCATCAGTGTTGCCTTCTCATTTTATATCGCACACAGCATTACCCGTCCGATCTCTGAGCTTGAAAAGGCGGCCGAACAAATAGCAGACGGAAACCTGAAAGAAGTATCAATTACCTACCGGTCGGAGGATGAGATGGGAGGATTGGCCGAGAGCATGAGAGTTACGATCTCGCGGTTTTCCTTCCTGATTAACGATCTGACCCGCCTTCTTGGGCAGATATCTGAAGGGAATTTTAATATCGTAAGCCAGGGCAGAGAGAATTATGTGGGAGAATTCTATCCGCTGCTGACATCGATTCAGCAGACCATCGCGGATTTAAGTAATACGGTAAAACAGATTAACAGTTCGGCAGAACAGGTTTCGGGAGGAGCGGAGCAGGTTTCTTACGGTGCCCAGGCGCTTGCGGTTGGTTCGTCGGAGCAGGCAACTACCATAGAAACACTGGCCGACACAATAAGCGGCCTTGCAGATAAGATTGGAAGCAATGCATACGACGCTTCAAACGCCAGCAAAAAGGCCGGCGCAGTTGGAAAAGAAATGGAGGAGAGCAACGAGAGAATGAAGCGGATGCTGTCCGCTATGGACAATATAAACGACAGCTCCACCAGGATTAAGAGAATCATCGATACGATTGAAGAAATCACATCCCAGACAAATATTCTTGCGTTAAATGCCAAAGTGGAGGCGGCCAGGGCCGGAGCCGGCGGCAAAGGATTTGCCGTCATTGCGGACGAGGTGCAGCAGCTCTCCGCCAAGAGCAAAGAGGCGACGAGGGATACGTCCGGGCTGGTTGACGAATCCCTGAGGGCGGTTGAAAACGGGCTTGTCATTGCGAATGAGACGGCCGAGTCGCTGCAGAACGTTGTGAGCGGCGTAAAGGAAATCGTGTCTGCTGTCGAAAGCATCTCCGATGCAACATCGGAACAGGCCGAAGCGGTGGAGCAAATTACACAGAATATCACACAGATATCGAATATTGTGCAGAGCAATTCCGCAACGGCTGAGGAAAGCGCAGCAGCCAGTGAAGAGCTTTCGGGGCAGGCAGAAACGCTTAAGAGGCTTGTCAGCACATTCAAATTAAAACAAGATTAGAAAAACTGAGAAGAGGAGGGGCTTATGAAAAAAACATTTTTGTGTTTTGAACTGGAAGCCGCTCTTTTTTTGATTCCTATTGAGCTGGTAAAACATATTCTTCCCGGAAAAGAAGACGACGGCAGCCAGGTTATCTACGGCGGCAATGAAGTGTGTGTGTTTGAGCTGTGCCGACTGTGGGGTGGAAATACCGGAAACTGTGGAAAATATATGATACTGTTGAACCGGGAGAAAAGTCTCTATGGGTTCCGGGTGGATGAAGTCTTGGGGATTTATGAGCTTGGTTCCACCGCCCTGATGGAGATACCGAAGGAGGCATTGGGCCGGGAAGATTCCGGCCTTAAGAGAGCGGCATATATGGAGAGCCTGGATTCATGGGCGTTTGCCATAGAGCCTGATTCATTTTTGTGACGGAGGCGGGGATGGAAAAAGAAGAGAAAAAAGAGATTCTTAAATTATATTCCGGCGGCGGTTATGCGGAAGTTTTGATGGAACAGATAGGAAGAATCCTGCCGAAGCCCCGTATTATTAGGGTACCGGGAGCGCCGGACGGCATTGCTGGCATGGTTTATTTCCATGACCGGCTTATCGCGGTAAAATATCTGGATGGAGCGCAGCGCAAGGATGATTTCGAGTGTGCCGTACTGGTATTCGGGGAAGACGGCAGCCTCTGCGGCCTGCTGGCAGACGAGTTGTCCGGAGGTGAGCGGTATGATACGGTTTACGGGTAAGGAGTTTGAGATCCTGATAAAGTATATGAATGAGCGCTATGGAATTGATCTTTCAAAAAAGAGAGTCATTGCAGAGTGCAGATTGAGCCAGGAAATGGAAAAAAGGGGGATTACCTCCCTGAAACAATATATGGAAATGATGGAGGCGGACAGGAGCGGAAGAATGAGGGCAGCGCTGCTGAACCGCCTTACGACGAACTACACGTATTTTATGAGGGAACCGAAACATTTTGAATTCCTCGAACAGACGATACTTCCGGAACTCCGGCCGGAGACGGCAAAAGCTCCGTTCAGGGTCTGGTCTGCGGGCTGCTCCAGCGGGGAAGAGTGCTATACGCTGGCGATGCTGCTTCAGAATTATGCCGACGGAGGGGGATGGCTCCCTTCTTTTGAAATTCTGGGCACGGATGTTTCGGAGAGCGTGATAGGAAAGGCAAAAGAAGGACGGTATCCGCTCAGTGAACTGGATGCCATACCGCCGTTCTGGCAGCAGAAGTACTGCAGGAAAGAAAAGGAGAAGGGCGATTTTATAATCGTTCCCCAGCTCAGGGAGAAGGTCAGGTTTCAGATGATGAATCTTCTGAGGCCCAATGCGGGGATCGCCCGCTTCGATCTGATTTTGTGCCGTAACGTCATGATCTATTTTGACGATGCCTCGCGCAAAAAATTAATAGAGAATTTATACCGGGCGCTGAAGCCGGGCGGCTATCTGTTTGTCGGGCATACCGAGCTGCTTCCCAGGGAGCACGAGCTGCTTACCTATGTGCGTCCGGCTATATACAGAAAATAGAGGGAAATGCCTATGGAAGAAATCAGGGTTGCAATTGTTGCGGAGACCGTCAGAATACAGGAAATCATCAGGGCCGCGCTGCAGTGCGAAGGAATATCGGCCTCGGTCGTAAGAAACGGCTCATGGAGGAAGGGAATTCAGCCTGTCACAGAGTATGATGCGGTAATACTGGGATGCGAAAGCGCTGTTTTTTTTGAGAGAGAATATAAATCCATTCATACATTTGGAAATCAGGAAAATCATCTTATTGCTGTCTGGGAGGATGGGGCCGAAGAAAGCTGTGTCCGCAAAAACGGCTGCGATTTTCTCAGAATGACGGCTATGGATACGGAACGCGGCAGAAGCCTCTTTTCCAGAGAACTTGTCATTCGGATTAAAGTAGGGAACACAAAGGCAGGCAGAAATCTGCCGGGCGGCCGGGAAGATAAAAACAGCCGTTTTTTAGTAGGAATCGGTTCGTCGGCCGGAGGCCCCAAGGCTCTTTTACGAGTTTTAAAAGATTTGCCTGAGGATACCTGTGGGATTCTGCTCGTGCAGCACCTCAGCAAGGGATTTGCGAAGACATTTGCACAATATATGGATTTACAGATTAAGATGAAGGTAAAAGAGGCAGAGACGGGGGAGATAGTTCAGGACGGGACGGTTTACCTGGCGTCCGACGGCTGTCAGATGAGCGTCGGCAGGAGCGGTATGGGCTATATTGTCAGAAATATGCCGGGAGAAAAAGTAAACGGCTTTGCCCCCTCTGTCAACTATCTTTTTTCTTCCCTGGCCGGTGCGGCGGGAGAAAACGCGATGGGAATGATCCTGACCGGCATGGGAGACGACGGTGCGAAAGGTTTGCTGGCAATGAAAAATGCCGGAGCCTATACCGTTGTCCAGGATAAGAAGACAAGTGAAATTTACAATATGCCCTCCGCAGCGTTTGAACTGGGAGGCGCGCAGAAGCAGCTCCCGTTAGACAGCATGGCCGGAGAAATAAGACGATTTTGTATACAGATGCGAGGTAAAGGAAGGAGATAAAACTGGATGGAAGCAAAGATAATGATTGTAGATGATGCAATGTTTATGAGAATGATAATCAAACGGACGCTTAAGACGGCGGGATATGAGAATTTTACAGAGGTTGACGATGCAAGAGATGCGCTGGAACGTTATAAGGAGACCCGTCCGGATTTGGTGCTCCTTGATATTACAATGCCGAACCGTTCCGGCCTGGAGGTTCTGGATGATATTTTAAACGAGGATCCGAAGGCGGCAGTCATCATGTGCTCCGCACTGGGCCAGGAAGCTGTAATTACCCAGGCAATTCAGAGGGGCGCCAGGGATTTCATCGTAAAACCATTTAAGGATGAGTTACTGGCCAAAATGGTAAAAACTAATTTGAAGACAGAATAAGATTTAAAAGAGATAGAACAAGCCGGGTACTGGGAAGGCAGGCTTTAAACAGCGGCCAAAACGGCCCGGTGGAAGGGGACAGACAGAAGAAAATGAAAAAGCTGAAGTTTAAGGATCTTAATATCGGAAATAAATTACTGGTTTCGTACATGTCGATTATTCTGCTGTACATTGTTACAGTGCTGGCGGCTCTGTTTGGAATTTCAGAGACTGCGAGGACGCTGGATATATTTTATAAGAAGGCATTTGCCATATCGTACACGGCTCAGGATATGAAGTCTTCCGTTCAGGGAATTGGAAGATGTATTCTGGATGTGGCCACGAAAGTGACCGAGCAGGAAAAGATTGAAAAAATAAAGGAAGCCAGGGAGATGGAGTCGGTGCTGCTCGCCGGATACAGTTATCTGGAGCAGAACCTGGAGAGTGACGAGCTGCTCGTCGATCTGAAGGGACAGATGGACAAGATTAATCCCGTCAGAGAAGAAGCGGTAGAACTTCTTGAGGCAAACCGCTATGAGGAGGCACTTGCGCTTTATGATGCGGAATATGAACCGAATACCAAGGTAGAGAGGGAATATCTTCAGAAGATTGCGGATAAATCTCTGGAACGTGCTCAGAGATATCTGGATAACGGGCATGAGGTAAAACAGCGGATGAACGGCATTATTATGGGACTTGCCGCAATTGTCCTGATTATTTCGACCTTCCTGTGGATTCGGATAACACGGGGAATCACAGGCCCGGTTAAAGAAATCCAGGCGGCGGCCAGACAGATGGCCGAAGGAAATCTGGAGGCCCGGGTGTCTTATGAATCAGGAGACGAACTGGGCGCGCTGTCGGACAGCATGCGGGATACCCTGGGGACGCTTCAAACGTATATTTCCGAGATAGAGAAAGGACTATATGCCATTGGAAACGGGAAACTTACATACCATTCAGGGATTACATATAAAGGAGACTTCGTTGCGGTCGGCCAGGCTATGGAGCAGATTACGAAGCTTTTAAACAGAGCCATCCTTCAGATTGCCAATACATCCGAACAGGTGGCGGGCGGTTCGGAGCAGGTGGCGGGCGGCGCGCAGATGCTGTCCCAGGGCTCTGTGGAACAGGCGGCCGTGATGCAGGAGCTTGCAGCCAGTATCAATGAGATTTCCGACAAGGTAAAACACAATGCCGATGATGCCGTAAGAGCCAGCCGTAAGGTCGAGGAGGTGAACGGAATTGTCGCCGAGGGAGACCGGCAGAAGACGGCTCTGCTGGAGGCGATTAATAATATCAGTGAGAATTCAAAGATGATTGGAAAAATCGTGGAGGAGATTGAGGATATTGCGTTCCAGACAAATCTGCTGTCCCTGAATGCGTCGGTGGAGGCAGCCAGGGCAGGGGAGGCGGGCCGCGGATTTGCGGTCGTTGCCGCCGAGGTGCGCAGCCTTGCAGCCAAGACGGCTGAGGCATCCAGAATGATGGCGGAACTGGCAGAACAGACCGGGGATAAAGTGGACAAGGGTGCGGACGCGGCGGGAAAGACGGCTGAGGCCTTCGACCGGGTAGTGCATGGAACAGGAGAAATCCTGACCATGATTGACCGGATTTCGGATGCCTCCGTGCAGCAGGCGGATTCGGTCCTTCAAATCAGGGAGAGTATCGAGCAGGTAATCTCCATCGTACAGGACAACTCAGCGACAGCCGAGGAGAGCGCCGCAGCCAGTGAAGAATTGTCGGCACAGGCTCTGATTATGAAACAGCTTGTGGAGGAATTTGAATTATAGAACGCGGGATGCCCATAAGGAAAGAAATAAATCTGTTTTTCAGGAATATTATTTCGGGAAAAACGGAAAAAGTGAGGTAGCAGATGGGAAAATATTATAGTTTAAATGAAAGCATGAGCGATATACTCAGGGAGCTCGGCAATATTGGAAGCGGAAAGGCGGCGACTGCCCTTTCGGGCCTGATGGGCCACACAATCGGGATGGAGCTTCCGGCAGTGAATATCAGGGGATTTGAACAGGTTTCCAATATACTTGGAGGAACTGAAAATACAGCAGCCGGTGTACTGATGGATTTGACCGGTGACATCCGCGGTATGTTCATGTTCCTGTGCAGTGAGTTCTTCTTGAAAAGTATTCTGAAAGGGATGCTGGGGAGTGAGACAGACAATATTTATGAGCTGGATGAGATGAGCCTGTCCGCATTCAAGGAGATTGGCAACATCATGTGCTGCTGTTACATTAGTGCCCTAGCGGAAATGCTGGATATTACGATTGATGTGTCGGTACCGGATGTAAATGTAGATATGGTAGGAGCGCTGTTAAGCGTTCCGATGATACGTATAGCAAATATCAGTGATGAGTTTCTGTTTATTGAGACTGAAATCAGCACCGGCGGGATGTCGGAACAGGGCTACGTCCTGTTCTTTCCGGAGCAGGAATCTCTGGAGAAGATCGCTGTGATACTAGAGGAGAAATATGAAAAATAGTCCGGTTAATGTGGGGATTGCCTGTGCACTTGTGGTGAGGGTGCCGGGCGTGCTGATTACTTATGCGCTGGGTTCCTGTGTAGGCGTCTGCCTTTTTGACGGTAAAAGGCATATCGCAGGCATGGCCCATATTTTGCTGCCCTCATATAAGGATGCAGTAGACCGGCAGAATTTATATAAATTTGCAGACAGTGGATGTGAACTCCTGCTTCATTCCATGCTGCGGCAGGGAGCCGGGCGTGAGGATATTGCCGCGAGGCTGGTAGGCGGGGCCAGGATGTTCCGCACCGGAGGCTCGATGGAGGGAATCGGTGAGCGGAATGTCAAAGCGGCCAGAGAGGCGCTTCACCGCCTGAGAATTCAAATCACTGCGGAAGATACAGGAAAAGATTACGGAAGAACGGTGACACTGGATTCGGTAACAGGAGAGGTAACCGTGAAAGCCGTCAATGGAGAGATTAAAAAAATTTGACAGGCGGGGGCCGGTCAAATGGAAGGAGAAAAAGACATGGGAAGCGGACAGACAATATTAGCAATTGATGACAGCCTGTTAATTTGCCAGCAGATAGAAAAGGTTTTAAAGAGTGACGAGGTGGCGATCCACAAGGTCCACTCGGCGAAGGAAACAATGGAGATGCTTGATCAGATTCAGCCGGATTTGATTCTGCTGGACGTGGTGCTCCCTGATATGGAGGGGTATGATCTGTTCCAGAAAATCAGGGAGCATGAAAACGGCCGTGCACCGGTAATTTTTATCACATCAAAGGACAGTGAAGAGGACATTACGAGGGGATTTTCTCTCGGAGCCTGTGATTATATCAGAAAACCGTTCCTTCCGGAGGAACTGAGATCCAGAGTCAAGGCACATCTCCACGACAAGCAGGAGAAGGATGAGCTGCGTTCCATGAATGAAACGCTCAAGGCCAATATGGAGAAGTTGAACCGGGCGGCGTTTCGTGATGAACTGACGGGGCTTTACAACCGCCGTTTTATCGTGGAGAAGCTGGCGAAGGATCTGAAGGAAGAAGGCCGCGACGACGCTCTGGTCATGGTAGATGTGGATAATTTCAAGCGGATTAACGACAGCTATGGACACTCTGTGGGAGATATGGTTCTCGTCTGTATTGCCAATATCATGGAAAGCATCTGCAGAAGACATAAGGTGGTGCGCTGGGGCGGGGAGGAATTTCTCCTGATCCTGATGGCGGTCACAAAACAGGAAGTGCTTGAAATATGCGAAGAAATCCGCAAAGAGATTGCAGAATTTCCGTTCATGTTCGGGGATACGAATTTTATGTGTACAGTTACGCTTGGGATTGCACTCTATGATAAATCAAAAGACTTTGATGATAACACGAACTGTGCCGATAAGGCTCTCTACTATGGCAAAACATCGGGAAAGAACCGGGCTGTACTGTTTGGAGCGGAGAAGGAAACAGGGGTGTGATACAGATGGGATTTTTTGATACAGATATGGAAGATATGCTGGATATCTATCTCCTTGAGACGAACCAGCTTCTCGACCAGGCAGACGAGATTCTGTTGAATGCGGAACAGGAAAAAGCGCTTACAAAAGATGAAATCAACGGAATTTTCCGTGTGATGCATACAATTAAGAGTTCTTCTGCCATGATGGGACTGACCGCGCTGTCGGCGCTGGCCCACCGCCTGGAGGATATTTTCGCCGTATTCAGGGAAGGGCCGTTCCGTCTTGGAGGCTTTGAACAGGAGACCTTTGACCTTGTCTTTGCGGCCGCTGATTTTATCAGGGGCGAACTGGGGCGCATGAATGATGAGACATTTAAGCCGAACGAACCGGCAGGGTTTGACGAAAGGATAGATGCTCTTGTCTCAAAAGTAAAAGAGAAAAAGGATTTTACCGCTCATATACGGTTTGAAGCAGACTGCAAAATGGAGAATATCCGTGCCTATATGGTGGCGCGTCAGATAAAAGAGGAATGCACCGAGATGCAGACCTTCCCGGTAAATGTGGAGTCCGATCCGGGTACGGCGGATTATATCCGGGAAAATGGCTTTTACATCCACTTCCTCTCGGAAAATCCGGGACAGGTATTCGATAAATTGGCTGAAGCTCTGTTTGTGTCCCGCGTGACCGCGTCGGAGACAATGCCGGAGCAGGCCGGAATGGGGGAACAAAAGAAGACGGCCGGGACTGAGCGGGCGGAGAGTCCGGATTGCAAAGAGACGGCCGGTGCTGAGCGGGCAAAGAATCCGGATAGGATAGAAACGTCCGGTGCTGAACAGGCAGAGATGGTCACGCAGGAAGACGCAGCCGAACGGTCGGATAATGATAAATCCGAGGATAAGGCGGGGCAGAAAGAAACGGACAAACCGGCAAAACAGACGGGACAGAATGGTGCGGCGCAGACCGCGAGTGAATTTATACATGTGAAGGTGGAGCGCCTGGACGAGCTTCAGAATCTGACCGGGGAGCTTATGATAGCGGCACAGGCGGCCGATTTATATGGGAGCAGTTTAGCGAAGGTGCAGGAAGACAACCAGAAACGCCAGTTGGAGCGTCTTTTACGGGAACTGGAGGAACTTGTAATTTCCATCCGGATGATTCCTTTTTCCAGTGTTGTTCCGCAGATTAGCCGCGTTGTCAGAGATATCAGCCGGAAAGAGAATAAGAAAATAACGTTTACCGTGACAGGCCAGGATGTGGAGGTAGATAAAAAGATTGCAGACAGTATTCTGGAACCTCTGCTTCATCTGATCCGTAATGCGGTGGATCACGGAATTGAGTCACCGGAAGAGAGGGAGGCGGCAGGAAAAAACCAGACCGGTCAGATTATGCTGAGTTTTGAGAATATAAGCGGAGAAATCTGCATATCGGTCCGGGACGACGGCTGTGGAATCGATACGGAAAAGGTGCTCAAAAAGGCGAAGGATAAAAAACTCTTTACCGGAAATGAGGCGGATTATTCGGAGGCGGAACTGATGGAACTCTGTCTTCTTCCCGGCTTTTCAACAAGAGAACAGGCGAATGAGTTTTCAGGCAGAGGCGTCGGTCTGGACGTAGTCCGGCAAATGGTAGAAAAATTCGGCGGACATCTCCATCTTGAGAGCAAAAAGGGAAGCGGGAGCCAATTTTTTCTCCATCTGCCCCTGACGCTGACGATTATTGACAGTATCCGTCTGCTGGCCGGTGACAATTGTTTTGCCGTCCCGGCCAGGCAGGTGATGCAGTTTTTCCCCTATCCTCCGGAAGAGACGGAACTTGTAAGACGTGGAGAAAAAGAATTCTGGCTGCATGAGGGGCGTTACATTCCGATCATATCTTTGCGGCGGTTTTATGATATGGAACAGGGAAAAACAGGACGCCGTGTGATGGCATATGTAAAGGGAAGTTCCAGGGAGGCATGTATTCTGGCCGATAAAATTGTCGATCAGATGAGTCTTGTGGAAAAACCGCTCCCACTGATATTTGGTTCCCGTTTCAGATATCATACGGGAATTTCAGGATGCAGTCTCCTTGGAGACGGCTCGATCTGCATGCTGCTTGATATAGAAGATTTAATCCGCGTGGCGGGAGGTGCAAAATTGTATGAGTGATTTAAGCGGGCTGAGCGCCCAGATGGCCTTTTTTGACGGGGAATCAGAGACAGCCGTCCATTTTCGGGAGAATCTGGAATTTATGGCAGCCGATATGGGGAATTTCTATATTGGAATTGAGCTTAACTATGTCATAGAGCTGGTCCGTGATCCGCATATCACGCTGGTTCCCTGTCTGCCATCCTATTATGAGGGGGTATGCAACTGGAAAGGCAATATTGTCCCTGTAGTATCTATGCGCGCGGCCGGAGGACTTCCCCCGGGGGAGGTTTCTCAGAAACTGGTTCTGCTCGTGAAGGCGGGAGGCCTGGAATGCGGTTTCCTGATATCAGGAGAACCGGCAATCCTGGGCGTTGCCCCCGACCGTGAACTGACCGGGGAACTGCCGGAAGCCGATGGGAGCATGCTGGCCGTCAAGCGGGCATTTGAAGGGGAAGATAAGGTTATTGTAGTAGTTGATATGGAAAAATCCCTCCAAAAGATGGTGGTATTTGAGTAGAAAAAATGAGCGTACGGAGGAACAGGGACTGAAGATATAAGTCTTCAGTCCCTGTTTGAGAGTATTAGTGAGTGTGGGGCATGCTTTTTATCTATTTTACAGCCGCTTCGGAAAACGTCGTGGTTACAAGATCCTCATAAGGAACCCTCTCATTCAGTTCTCCGGCCTCTTCCAGGATATTTTCCAGAAGCTCAAAGCTCTCTTTTTCAAATATGGTATCATTTTTCCATGTATCCTGATCTTTATAACGTTCAATGATCGTCGCAATGGTATCGGTGTCCGTCTCTTTAAACTGAGGTTTGATTGTCTCTGCGATTTCTTCCGCGGAATGCGTGTTCACATATTCAAGGCCGCGCTGGATGGCGTTGGTGAATTTCTGGATGATTTCAGGATTTTTATCCAGATAGCTCTTCTTTACACAGTAAGCGGTGTAGGGAACATAGCCCGAATCCACGCCGAGAGAAGCCACGACGGTTCCGTTGCCTTCCTTTTCAAGGCCTGTGGCGAAGGGCTCGAATTCAACCGTGTAATCGGCATCGTTGCTGGTAAAGGCAGCGGCGGTCAGGCCGAAATTAATGCTCTGGTCGATGGTTAAGTCGGTTTTGGGATCAATGCCGTTCTTTTTCAGGATGTACTCGAAAATCATCTCGGGCATTCCGCCTGCGCGGCCGCCCAATACTTTTTTGCCTTTCAGATCCTGCCAGGAGAAGTTTTCCTGGGGACCGCGGGCAACGAGAAAGTTTCCGGCACGCTGGGTCAACTGGGCAAAGTTGACGGCATAATCTTCAGAACCTTCCTGGTATACGTAAACACTGGCCTCAGAGCCCATGAATCCGACGTCGGCATCCCCTGAAATCAGGGCAGTCATGACTTTGTCGGCACCTGCGCCGTTGACAAGGGTAAGATCGATTCCCTCATCTTTGAAATACCCCAGTTCGATGGCAGCGTACTGAGGAGCATAGAAGATGGAGTGAGCCACTTCATTTAATGTGACCGGAGTAAGAGCATCAGATGTCCCTCCACCCTGACAGCCGGAAAGGGCGGCTGCAGTCATGGCGGCGGTCAGGAAAACAGAAATAAATTTTTTCATAAAACTCTCCCGTAGATTTTGTCTATATTATCTAAGATATTGGAAAAACTGCAGGTTGGTGCCTGTTTTACTGAAAGGAATTATTCGGATCTTTTTGTGGTTTGTACCCCGGGGATGATTATTTAATTGTAATTTCCCTTCACTTCCTATATAATAACGGCTGGGGAATATGAGAGGCTGGTATTAGGCCGGTGTGCAGAATGTACAGGAGCAGAGATGCAGATGGAAAATTATGAGATTATCGTTCTGGATTTGGATGGAACGCTGACAAACCGTGATAAGGTGATAACTCCGAAGACAAAGAATGCCCTGATGGAGCTTCAGAAAAGGGGAAAGAAGCTCGTACTTGCTTCAGGACGTCCGACCGATGGGGTCATGCCCATTGCGCGGGAGCTGAAACTGGAGGAGTACGGAAGTTATATTCTCTCATTTAACGGCGGTATGATAACGGACTGCCGGACCGGGGAGGTGGTGTTCAGCCGTCTGCTTCCGGTGGAGGCTAATGCAAAAATCATTGGTTTAGCCGAGGACGAGAGGGTGACAGTGCTCACTTATGACGGACATACCCTGATCACCAATGATGCAGAGAGTCCCTATTCGAAGCTGGAGAACAAGATTAACAATATGGAAGTCCGGCAGATTGACGATTTAAAGTCATATGTAACATACCCTGTCCCGAAGTTTTTAATGATGGATGACGGAGATTATCTTGCCATGGTGGAGCCACGGGTGAAGGCGGCGATGGGGAAGAACTTCAGCATTTACCGTTCTGAACCGTTCTTTCTTGAGATTTTGCCGAGGGGAATCGATAAGGCCCAGTCCCTTGCCAGGCTTCTGGAGATCCTCGGGCTTCAGAAAGAGCAGATGATTGCCTGCGGAGACGGTTATAATGACCTGACGATGATCAAGTTTGCCGGTCTCGGCGTAGCAATGGAAAATGCGGTGCTCCCGGTGAGAAAAGCCGCGGACTATATTACATTATCCAACAATGACGACGGAATCGCCCATGTTGTGGAAAAATTCATGCTGTAAAACGGCTTAGAATCGGTTTCCTGTCAGAATATTTTCCGAGGTTGCGAAAACTTTGCAAAAAGAAGTGGAAAAAATATGGACTTTACAACTTTAGTATGCTAAAATTGTAAGGAGCTGGTGGTTTACGGAAAGCAAAAATATATAATGAAGAGGTGCTTTTACATGAATAAAAAACTCAAGACAGAGGCGGTTGACCATTTGTTTCAGGCGATTCTGACCCTTAAGAGCACGGAAGAGTGCTACAGCTTTTTTGAGGATGTCTGCACAGTCAACGAGCTGTTGTCCTTCTCACAGCGCTATGAGGTAGCCAAGATGCTGAGGGAGAAAAGAACTTATCTGGAGATCGCCGATAAGACGGGAGCGTCCACAGCGACAATCAGCCGCGTTAACCGCTCATTGAACTACGGAAATGATGGTTACGACATGGTATTTAAACGCCTGGAAGATCAGGCAGGGGATGAGGAGAAAGAGGCGGCAAAGGCTGCTGAATGACATAAAAACAAGTCAGATTTTAAAGAAGAGCCGGAAATTTTCCGGCTCTTCTTTATTGCTACAGGTTAGTCATTGCGGCTGATCCGGCTTTCTTTTCTGCTTTTTCCGCCGTGCGGGCATAGAAGTTAGCAAGCACCGCACCGGAGATGTTGTGCCATACGCTGAATACGGCTCCCGGGATAGTAGCTAACGGATACTGGGCAAAATGAGTGGCTGCGAGGGAGGTTGCCAGGCCTGAGTTCTGCATGCCGACTTCGATCGAGATGGCGCGGCATTTGCTTTCATCCAGCTTTAAAACCTTTCCGATGGAGAAGCCCAGCAGATATCCAATCACATTGTGGCAGATGACTACCGCGACAATCAGAAGTCCGCTTGTCAGGATCTTTGATGAATTGGCAGAAACAACGGCGGCGACAATGGCCACGATGGCGGTTGTGGAAATCAGCGGCAGCACCTCCACGATCTTCTGCGTAACGGCAGAGAAGAAGCGGTTGATAATAAAACCGGCAGCAATCGGGACGATAACGACCTTGACAATGGATAAAAACATGCTTGCCATGTTGACATCGACCCTGGCGCCCGCGTAAACGTAGGTGAGAAGCGGAGTAAGGAAAGGAGCCAGCACGGTGGAAACTGCCGTCATGCCGACGGACAGGGCCACATCACCCTTGGAAAGGTAGGTCATGACATTGGAGGAAGTGCCGCCCGGGCAGGTTCCCACCAGGATCACGCCGATGGCCAGTTCCGGCGGAAGATTAAATACCTTGGTCAGTCCGAATGCAAGAAGTGGCATTACGGTGAACTGGGCGATACATCCGATAATAACATCCTTGGGGCGGGAAAATACAACCTTAAAGTCTCCCGGTTTCAGGGTAAGGCCCATTCCGAACATTACAATGCCAAGGAGGGTATTGACGTAGGAAGTTTTGATGAAACTAACGCTCTGCGGTACAAACAGGGCGAGGGCAGCAATAGCGATGACAATGACGGCCATGTTCTGTCCGAAGAAATTACTCAGCTTTTTCAATGTGTTCATAATAAAAATCCCCTTTCGATTTTGCGTGTTACCCGGAGGCTTATTGTTTTACTGGAAACGGTAGACCGGACGCTTCGCGAACTTTTCATTGCCACTCAACAAAAAAACCTCTGTCTCTGTTTAAGAGACAAAGGTTATATTCCCTCTGCGGTACCACTCCTATTGCCGTAAAACGGCCCCTTAGCCACATCTGACAATGTGTAACAGGATAACGGCTGTTGACCGTTCAGTCTTACTGGGAGTACTGTTCAGGCTGAAAGCTCAGAGGTGATTTTCTTCCGGATTTCCTGCTGACTCGCACCTGCCGTCAGCTCTCTGAAAGGATGTGCAGCGGAATACTTCTCCTCGTCATGGCTTGTTGTAACTTGTTTCTAGTGATTCTACTGCGCTGAAGCGGAAATGTCAATGGTCGGATTTATCTTATTTTAAAAATGGATTGACTTTTATTGACATGCCGCGGCGTCTTACTTTTTCTTCTTGGGAGGATTCTCCTGCCTCAACTGTTCCGCCAAAAGTTCTATCATCTGTTTCTTCAGGTAGACGTCAAAAGCAAGTTCACAGATAAAAGAAAAAAGGCGCAGATATTCCTGATCATCCCCCTCGGCATCCGGAAATGTCTTCGAGGCAGCCTGGAATTTGGCCATCACATCCTCTTTCAGCCGCTTACGCTGTTCCCGCTCCAGGGAAAATATCTCAGTGTAAAGTTCTGCCAGTTCGGGATTGGAGCCCTGGGAGAAATGGTTCTCACTGATTGGGGAGAAAAGCTGTTCAATATCATTAAAAGAAAGTACATTCTTGAAGTAGTAGATAAAAATCAGCAGAAGAATATGGTTCTTTGAAT
>CATWBR010000009.1 GCA_958349075.1 uncultured Clostridium sp. | reverse complement strand
CAGAAAAGCCTTTGATACATATAGATTGTTGTAAACACTGATTTTCAAAAGTGCGTGCTTGTTTTCTCATTCCACAGTATAATTTGTGTGTAAAGTGTAATCGATTACACATAATCACCGACCAGGGAACAGACAAAAGAGTGAATGTTGCTGTCCGCGGTGCGGCCGGTTACGGCCAAAGGTGAATGGCAGCGTCAGAAGGGAATGAGGGAATTATGATTACAATAGCAGATGTAGCAAGAGAAGCGGGAGTATCGGTCGCCACGGTCAGCAGGGTGCTGAATAAGAACGGCCCGGTATCGCCTGCGGCGCATGAAAAGGTCAATCTGGCCATTGCAAAGCTCAATTATCAGCCCAATGTGTGGGGACGCAGGCTGAGAAGGAAAGAGAGCAGGATGCTGCTGATCCTTGTGCCAACCATCAGCAACCCGTTTTATTCATCAATTGTGGCAGGAATTGAGGATGAGGCAAGGCGGTACCGGTTCGGTACCATGCTCTGCATTACCAACGGTGACGAAGGGCGTGAACGGGAATTTATAGAGCTTCTGTTCGACGGCCAGGCCGACGGCGCAGTGATGCTGTGCGTAGATAAAGATGACAAAGATGTAAAGGAGATTGCGGACAAGGTCCCGATCGTCCAGTGCTGTGAATTCTGCCAGGATGCGGATATCGCGCACGTTTCCATAGATAATTTTGCAGCGGCCGCACAGGTGGTGAGATATCTCCGCAGCCTGGGCCACGAAAAGATAGGTTTTGTAGGAAGTGTTAACCAGTTTGTCAGCAGCGAAGACCGCCGGAGGGGATATGAGGCGGAGATGGAAAAGCTGGGACTTCCCGTACGAAAGGAATATATGGCATATGCAGACCGCGATTACAGTTTCCAGAGCGGTATTGCAGAAGCCCGGGGGCTTCTTAAACTGCCCGACAGGCCGACGGCTATATTCTGTATCTCTGATGTATTGGCAATGGGCGCCATCAGAGCGGCCGAAGAACTGGGACTTACCGTTCCCGGTGAACTCTCGGTGGTAGGGTTTGACGATGTCGAATATGCGACGATGATGAACCCGATGCTGACAACGGTCTCACAGCCGCTTTATCCACTGGGCAAGACCAGCGCCCATATGCTCATCGAGCAGATAGAATCCGGGGAAGGAAAGGGGAAAATCTTCCTGGAGCATAAGCTGGTAATTCGTGATTCTACGGCTCAAACAGGGCCTTAGGATAAAAAATGGAGAAGTATCCAAAAAGCAAAAACAAGGAGGAAGAAACATGAAAAAAGTTTTGGCAGTAGTACTCGCATCAGCAATGGCAATGTCCCTTACGGCGTGTTCCGGCCAGAAAGCTGCAGAGACAGCGGCAGCTTCAGTAGCAGAGACGCAGGCAGAGACCAAAGAGGCGGCAGAGGAGACAGCGGCTCCGGAAAGCGCAGCAGCCGAAGTAACAGATTTGAAGGGCAAGATGATGGGCGTTGTCACACCGGCGGCAGACCACGGATTTACAGCAGAATCCATCCAGCACTGCGAGGCAGAAGTTAAACTGCTGGCTGAGAAATATGGATTTGATTACAAATTCATGACAGCAGCAGAGTCAGGTGAGCAGAGCAATGCAGTAGAGACAATCTTAGGACTTAACCCGGATGTTATGGTTCTCTGGCCTGTAACAGGCGACGAGCTCAGAAGCGCGGCACAGCAGGTACAGGATGCGGGCGTTCCGTTAATCATCTATGACCGTCTGATTGAAGGCTTTGAGCCGACAAGCTGGATCATGGGCGACAACGATGCAATCGGCGAAGGCGCAGGCGAATATTTCAGCGAATACTTCAAAGATGAACTGGCAGCAGGCGAAGTGGGAATGCTTGAATTCAAGGGTGACTCTTCTACAGTTCCAATGCAGCGTTCCAACGGTTTCTGGAAGACGGCAGACAAGAACTTCAAAAAGATCCAGGAATTCTCCACAGACTGGAGCCAGCAGAAAGCCATGGAGCAGATGGAAGATTTCTTAAACACAAAGAGTGCGGAAGAAATCGAATCCGTACAGGCTATCTTCACACATGACGACGAGATCGTATTCGGCATTGTTGAAGCATTAAAGAACTACAACGGACCGGCTAAACTGAACATCAAACTTATCTCCGGCGTATCCGGTGGAGAAGGTTTCATGAAATTATATGAAGGTTCCGGACTTGAGGGAATCGACTTCATGACCTATACATTCTCCCCATCCATGGTACGTGATGCCGTTGACCTTGGACTCAACGTACTGGAAGGAAAGACACTTGAAGCCAGCTACCTGATCCCGACAGAGATGATCGACAAGAGCAACTACAAAGAATACATGGAATCTGACTTATACAAGATCCGTTACAGCTTACAGTAGTGATGAAAGCGCGCTTTGCGCAGTTATACCGTAATTAACGATGAAAAGCACGCTTTGCGGACTTTTCACCGTCATCAAGGAGTGATAAGCCGGTCGGTTACTAACCGGCCGGCTTTTCCTGTAGAGGAGGTTCCACCTATGAAATTGGAAATGCAAAAAATCAGCAAGGAATTTGGTCCCGTCCTGGCGCTTCAGGATGTGGATTTTCAGATAGGAAGCGGAGAAATCCATGGCCTGCTGGGAGAAAACGGGGCAGGCAAAACCACATTAATGAATATTTTATCCGGCAATTTTCCTCCCACCTCCGGGAAAATAATAATTGACGGCAATGAAATTACAAATATGACTCCTCAGAAGTCAATGGAAATGAAAATCCGGTTCATTCATCAGGAACTTAACCTGTGTAATGATTTGAAGGTTTATGAAAATATGTTCCTGGGCGAAGAACTTACGAATAAAGCAGGAATGGTAGACAAGAAGACGGAGATTAAAAGGGCGCAGGAAGTGCTGGACAGCATGAATGTCAAGATCGATGCCATGGCCCTTGTAGGGGAACTGGAGACGGCCAAAAAGCAGTTGGTCGAGATAGCCAAAGCTCTTCTGTTCCAGTCCGAACTTATCATTATGGATGAGCCTACGACGGCCCTGAACAACCAGGAAATCGAGAACCTGTTTACAATCATGAGACGCCTTAAAGGGCAGGGAGTAAGTTTTATTTATATTTCCCATAAGATGCCGGAGATTTTTACAATCTGTGATAATTACACGGTTCTCAGGGACGGCAAATTTATTGAAACCGGTTTTATAAAGGATATCAATGAACATCAGGCTACCGAGCTTCTGATTGGAAAGACCTTTGTCAACGCAAACCTGAAAGAGCAGCAGGAGCCGTGCATGGAGGAAGAAGTCGTGCTGTCGGTGACCGGGCTGACCGGGGAGACATTCGAGGATATTAACTTTGAGCTCCACAAAGGTGAGGTAATTGCGATTACCGGCCTTCAGGGAGCCGGAAGCGGGGAGCTGGCCACGGCATTGTTCGGAGCCACTCCGTCGAAGGGCGGCACGGTTGCGACACGGAACGGCCAACTGAACACCAGGAGCATACTGGATGTAATGCGCCACCGCGTGGCAATGATTCCGTGCAACAGGAAGGAGAGAGGAATCCTCCCGGACCTGAGCATCAGGGACAACAACTCGATGGCATATTTTACACTGCTTCATAAAAAACGTGTTATCAGCAATAAAGAAGAAAACGACCGCTTTGAGAAGAACAGAAGCAAGATGGAAATTAAGGTCGGAAGTGAGAAAGATCCGATCACATCCCTTTCGGGCGGCAACCAGCAGAAGGTCATCGTGGGCAGGTGGCTGGAGACGGACGCAGACGTCATGATTATGGATAACCCGACCCAGGGTATCGATGTGGGCGCAAAATACGCCATCTATAAGCTGATACTGGAACTTGCGTCCCAGGGCAAGGGGATCCTGGTATTCAGCACGGAATTCCCGGAGATTTATCAGATTGCGGATCGCTGCATTGTGATGTATAAAGGGAAAATAAACGGGATACTCGAGAGAGAAGAACTGAATGAGGCGGGCGTAATGGCGCTTTCGACAGGAACGAAAACGGAGGTACAGGCATGAGTACAGCAAAGACTTCAGACAAAGATTTTAAACAGATTTGGTCCAATATCACGACAAACTACAGCCACTGGCTGAGCTTTATATTACTGCTGATTGTCGCAGTGATTATCAATCCATCCTTCCTCTCAATCACAAACCTGACCAACCAGTTTGTACAGGGCGCGATTGTGGGAATCTGCGCAATGGGCATGAGCCTTGTTATCTCGGCCGGCATGATCGACCTTTCCGTCGGTTCTTCCGTAGCCCTGATATCGGGCCTTGGGGTTTCCCTTTTAAACAAGACACACAGCATCACGCTGTGCCTCTTATTCTGCCTTGGGTTCGGCCTTTTACTGGGACTGATCAACGGCGTGTTCATTACAAAGGGAAATATTGCACCGTTCATCGTGACTCTGGCAACCTTTTCCGCGTACCGTTCCATAATCACGCAGCTTGGACAGGGCGGACCGTTCACCGTTGACAAGAGCATGTACGATGCGTTCCGGTATGTTGCTTCCGGCAAGATTTTCGGAATTCCGCATCTGATGATTATCTTTATCCTGATTACACTGCTGACCGGCTTCATCATGGCCAAGACGAAATTCGGCCGCTATGTTTATGCCGTTGGTTCCAACCAGCAGGCCGCCAGACTGACCGGTATCAAGGTCGGCAATGTGAAAACAATGATTTACTGCTATGCAGGCATTCTTTACGGCCTTGCGGCCTTCCTGCTGGCAAGCCGTCTGACTTCCATCCAGGCAGCCAGCGCCGGAGACGGTTATGAGATGGATGCCATTGCCGCGGTTGCCATCGGCGGAACTGCCATGGAAGGCGGACGCGGAAAGATTATCGGAACGTTTTTGGGCGTCCTGATGCTGCGGATTATCCAGACGATCCTGATTATGGCAAACGTGCCGCCGTTCTTAAACGGTCTTGTAAGAGGTATCGTTATCATCGTGGCCGTGCTTGCACAGTCTAAGAAAAAGAATAAATAACCGGCGTGCCGTGATATACGGCCGGCGGAGACGGTTAATTAACAGATGCGCAGAATACATAACATAATTTAAGGGGGAATTGTAATGTTTAAAATCGGTATTATCGGTTGCGGAAAGATTTCTCAGGTCAGGCACATCCCGGAATATGCAGATAATGCAGATGCAAAGCTGGAAGGATATTTTGACTTAAACAGGGAGAGAGCTGAGAAACTGGCCGCACAGTACGGCGGAAAGGTGTTCGATTCCTATGAAGAGCTTCTCGCCGATAAAGAGATAGATGCGGTCAGTGTCTGCGTCGCAAACCATGCCCATGCCAGGATAACAATCGAGGCCCTGAGGGCGGGAAAACACGTACTCTGTGAAAAGCCGATGGCAATGAGCCTGAAGGAATGTGAGGATATGGTCCGCGTGGCAAAGGAGACGGGACGTTTTCTGATGGTGGGCCATAACCAGAGACTTGCAAAGGCCCATGCCGAGGCGCGGAAACTGATAAAAGAAGGGCTGATTGGGGACATTGTTACCTTTAAGACCAATTTTGCCCATGGAGGACCGGAGACATGGAGCATTGATCCGGGAAGCAGCGTATGGTTCTTTGACAAGGAAAAAGCGGTAATGGGAGCTATGGCCGACCTGGGAATCCACAAGACGGATTTGGTGCAGTACCTGACCGGTTCCAGAGTGGCCGAGGTAATTGGCTTCCTGGGCGCCCTCGATAAGAGAGATGCATCCGGCAGGCTGATTGGCGTGGACGACAATGCAATCTGTATTTACAAGATGGAGAGCGGCTGCATCGGTACGATGACGGCAAGCTGGACCTGCTACGGAGCGGAGGACAACTCTACGATTCTTTACGGAACCAGAGGAGTCATGAAGATTTACAGTGATCCGGCCCATTCCATTGTTGTGGAATTGAAGGGCGGAGAAAAAATCTGCTATGACCTTGATAAGATACAGACGAATGATAACCAGACAAAGTCGGGAGTTATCGATCTGTTTATGGAATGCCTGGTGAACAACACGCCTCCCGAGATCAGCGGTGAGGAAGCGCTGGCGGCGATGAAAGCGGTTTTTGCCGCCGTGGAGAGTTCTGAGACGGGCAGGAGCGTGAAAGTAAACCAGTAAGAGACGTGAGATGCAATACGGGAGGTAGAATGATGAAACTGGGACTTGTGAGTGCAATTCTGGACTGGATGTCTTTTGAGGAAATGATTGATACGATAAGCGGGCTGGGATACGAATGCGTGGAGGTGGCCTGCTGGCCGAACGGTAAGGCGGAGCGCCGCTATGCAGGCGTCAGCCATATTGATGTGGATGAACTGGATGATGCGAAAGCGGAGTATATCCTCAACTACTGTAGAGAAAAGAACGTGGAGATTTCTTCCCTGGCCTTCTATCCCAACACAATGGACGCAGACCTTGAGAAGAGGGAGGCCAATATCGAGCACCTGAAAAAGGTTATCCTGGCATCCGAGAAACTGGGAATCGGGATGGTGACTTCCTTCATCGGCCGTGATCAGGAAAAAAGTGTCGAAGCAAACCTGAAGCTGTTCGGTGAAATCTGGCCGGGGCTGATCCGTTTTGCGGAGGAGCACAAGGTGAAGGTGGCAATCGAGAACTGCCCGATGCTGTTCGATGAGGCACAGTGGCCGGGAGGACAGAACCTGGCGACAACGCCGAAGATATGGCGGCGCATGTTTGAGATGATTCCAAGCGATTCCTTTGGCCTGAATTACGATCCGAGCCACTTTATATGGCAGATGATGGATTATATTAAACCGATGTATGAATTTAAGGATAAAATCTTCCATGTGCATTATAAAGATATCAAACTGTACAGGGATAAACTGGACGACGTCGGCACAATGGCATATCCCCTTCAGTATATGTCTCCGAAGCTTCCGGGACTGGGAGACGTGGACTGGGCAAAATATGTCAGCGCACTGAATGATATCGGTTATAAGGGATATACCTGTATCGAGGTGGAGGACAAGAGCTTCGAGGATACACATGAGGATGTGATTAAGAGCCTGGTTCTCAGCGAGAGATATATAAGGCAGTTCGTGATTTAGTGCTGTGTGGTATGTAATACTGTAGTAACACAGGGGTGCATGGCGGACAATTATACAGAATGCAGAGCCGGCAGGGGGCGTGAAACCGATAAGATGGTTTCATGCCCCCTGTAGATATTGACGATTTGAGCATATTCAATTGTCAGAGTCTGTTTTCCCTCCGTCATGCTGATATTTTCCCCAAACGTAATGACACATTCGGGATTCTCCCCATTGTGAAGCTGCCTGTTGATTTCCAGAAGCTGTTTTAAT
This sequence comes from uncultured Clostridium sp., assembly GCA_958349075.1. Classification (GTDB taxonomy): domain Bacteria; phylum Bacillota; class Clostridia; order Lachnospirales; family Lachnospiraceae; genus Otoolea. The sequence continues at coordinate 16,517 of CATWBR010000009.1, read as the reverse complement.
ACCTTTCCGGGTGTGATTATTATGACCGAGAGGAGAGTGAAAAGACACACGCCCTCCACCGCGGCCAGAGTCTGGCTCTCATGTATGGAGGAGATCAAGGTAAGCGCTGCTATCACTGAAAATATGGTGCCGAAAATATAGATCCTGCGGCACAGCACCTTCCGGACATATTCTTTGTACATTTCCCTGGTGGTATAAAACCGGTTTTCAAAAACCATGGACATTCCCCTTTCATATCCGCTTTGCCGAGCGGCGATAGGAAAATATTACCATACCTTATCCTGTTTTTCCACTTTTTTATCTGGAACCTGAAATGCAGATCCCGAAAAAATCCTTCCGGACATCGGCCGGGCTGAGTTTGGAGCCGGCCAGCAGTTCCTTAAGTTCCGAAACCGTATAGGCGGCATTCAGGGAGGTTACGAAACCGGGCCGCATCTCTTTGGGACTGGTACCGAGGTAGATGAAAGCCTTTTTCCACAGAGCGGCATCCCTGCGCAGATCGGTGATACAGTAGCGGCCGCCTGGGCGGAGGACACGGTAGATTTCATCAAAAATGCGCACAGGATCTTCCCACTCGTGCAGGGAGCCGTTGGAGATCACGGCGTCAAAGCTTTCGTCGGGAAACGGCATCGCCATGGCATTGGCCCGGACATACCTGGCATCGATCCGGTACTCTGCGGCATTTTTCTCTGCAAGACGTATCATAGCCGGGCTGATCTCGCAGCCGGTAAGGGACCGCGGGGACAGCTTTTTGGCCAGCTCAAGCCCAACATATCCAGGGCCGGGACCGATTTCCAGGATGTCACCGCCCCGGATGCCGGAAGCGATCATGCCGTCGACGCCGTTCCACCCCTTGTCGCGCATTCCGCGGGCAAATACGTCAAATACTTTTGTCGTCACTTCGTCCTGGATTCCTGAGTTGGTTTCAATGACTCTGGCTTTCGTCATGGGATTGTTCCTCCTTTATACTGTTGATTGCCTGCTCCGCCCAGTCGATTTCCGCCCGGTAATGCCGGATGTGATGTTCAAATATAAGGTTGGCGGATATCTGCATATCGCGGGGCAGGAAGGGCAGCGTCTCCTTCTTATGCTCATCAATCCGGGCGAGCGATGCGTTCAGTTTACTCACATGCTGCTCCAGTGCGGCCAGAAAATCTCCGCGGTCAATGTAGTCCGAGAAGAAAAGAGCGGAGTCCACCTCAAAGGACGGACGGTAACTGATATCCAGCGTGCGGTAGAGAAGCTGTTTAAAATGGGCTTTACCGGTCTCGCTGATGTGGTACACCATCTTTTCGGGCCGCGCCCCGTCTTTGACGCTCTCTGAGCCGATATAGCCTGCGGCCTCCATCTTCTCCAGGTGATAGTAGATGGTTGGCAGCTTGATGTCTGTAAAATCCGCCAGTTGTTCGCCGATCAGTTTCTTAATCTGATACCCGTGCTGAGGCCCGAAGCGCAGCAGCATTCCAAGGATGTAAAGTGGGATCATAAAATCACCTCCAAATTCAAATAGTCAGTACTGACTATAATTATACTCAGCACTGACTATTTGTCAACATCTGATTTTGGAAAAACAGATCGGGAATATAAATGTTTGACAACGGAAAATTTATATCGCACGCTTTTACCTGTTGCGCCACACCCTTGATAACCTTATAATAATAGGAATAAGGAAATAAATTATACAGACAGAACAGGGGAAAAAGATGAGAAGTTTTATGATTGCAGTCAATGCGGTAGTGCCGTTTTTAATTTATATCGTATTCGGATATGGGGTAAGGCACAGCGGCCTGGTCGACGAAGGATTTATGAATAAGCTGAACAAGATGATTTTCACGGCCTTTTTTCCGATTCTGATGTTCAACAATCTTTATAATGTGGATCACGGGCTGGTGCTGAACTGGAAACTGGTTATCACGGCGGTCGTGAGCATCCTGGCGCTTCAGGCAGTTCTTTTGCTGACCGTTCCGCGTATTGTCGGGGAAAATTCCAGACGGGGCGTTATTATCCAGGCGATTTACAGAAGTAACTTTGTACTGTTTGGCATCCCCCTTACGTCCAATCTCTTTGGAGACGGAGGAGGAGTGCTTGCATCAATGATGGTTGCCATTGTTATTCCCATCTATAATATAACGGCGGTCATTATTCTGGAAATGTTCCATGGCGGAAAGGCAAAAATGTCCGTGCTGTTAAAAAATGTGTGTACCAATCCGCTGATTATAGGCGCGATGGCCGGACTTTTTTTCTATCTTCTGAACATCAAACTTCCGGCCAGTGTGGAGACGCCGATCAGCCAGTTTGCCGCGCTGAGCACGCCGCTGGCGCTGTTTGTACTGGGAGGAACCCTGCATTTTTCGGCTATCCGGCATAATCTGAAGTATGTTGTCCCATCCATGACGCTGAAACTGCTGGTATTGCCTGCAATTATTACGGTAATTGCCACTGTGCTCGGATTTAACAACCTGGAACGCTTTATTCTATTTGAGTTGTATGCGACGCCGGTGGCTACGGCATCCTACTCGATGGCCCAGAACATGGGTGGAGACGGGGAACTGGCGGGGCAGTTTGTCGTGCTCAGTACGGCGGCATCGGTCGTGACCATTTTTTTGTGGGTATTTTTGTTCACGGGTATCGGATTTATCGGATAAAAACAGTGCTGGGCACGGGAAAGGGGGCCGGCGGCCATGGACAACGCGGATAAACAGACGGGGATGAATACTCTGTATGGGAGGATTGCGGAGGAACTGTACGGAAAGATTGAAAGCGGGGAATTCAGGCCCGGCGACAGGCTTTTGTCGGAAGCGGCCCTGGCGGAGGAGAAGGGCGTTTCCGTTGGAACGGTCAAAAAAGCCTACGATACCCTGAAAAAACGGGGCTGTATCTATAAAGTCAGAGGCGGCGGGGCCTATGTCCAGGGGGAAGAGAACAGGGAAACGAAAAGGACGCCGCAGGAACTGGTGGAGCGGACGGTCGAAGCGGCCGCGGCAATGGGAATTCCGATGAACCGCATGTTTCTCCTGCTGCGCGGCCAATTGGAACAGGTCTTTGGCGGAGATAAGCAGATTAGGGTAGCCCTGGTGGACTGCAATGCGGAAACACTCCATCATATAATGGTGGATTTGAAGAAAAAGACGGGTCTGGAAGTGGAACCCTACCTGTTAAACGATCTCTTTTCCGGGGAGAGCGTGATTAGCCCTCAGTGCGTCCTGACGCTGGTGGCCGAGAAACATTACAATGATTTTGTACGGTATGCGGATTCCATGCATCTCTGGACGGATAAAGTGGCTCTCAGGGAAAGCCGCAAAACCATTGCAAGGCTCACCGTCCTGCCGGACTGGCAGGAGATTTGTATTTTGTACCGGTCGAAGGAATTTCTGGATTCGGTGAAGTATACGCTGAAGGTTCTTGGAAAAAAAGGGCACCTGGTCTGTGTGAATGAACAGCAGATTGGAATAAATCAGGAGAGGCTTACAAAGGAGCCGGTTTCTTTTATCATTCCCCCCGATTATATGGATTACAGCAGTAACCTTGCGCTGCAGTTGATAGAGAGGGCGAAGAAAATGGGGTGCGTAATCGTACCATTTGAATTTGAGATTGACAGAGGCTCCCTGTTTCATTTAAAACAGGTCTTTGAACAGATAGAGGAAAACGGGCAGGAGGAGGGGATGTAAATGCCGGGGATAGAATTTCGTCCGGGAACTCCGGTATACCGCCAGATAGCCGACTGGATAGCCGGACAGATTGAAAGCGGTTCCGTAAAGGAGGGGGAACGCCTTCCGACAGAGAGAAAGCTCTGTGAGGAATTATCGGTATCCAGGGATACGGTGAAGCGGGCGTATGGGGCCCTGGAGGGGCTGGGTTTCGTCAGAACGGTCCAGGGCAGCGGAAGCTATGCCTGCAGGCCGGACTTGTCGGGTGAGCGTAAAAAGGTGGAGAAAATGCTCAGGGAGGCCATCTACGAGCTGAATGGCTCCGGCCTGACCTGGCATGAAATAGAAAACCTGTTTCTGGACCGGATTTGGAGCCGGCTGCCGGAGCGCGAGAAGGTCAGGGTGGCCTGGGTGGACTGCAGCAGAGAGATTCTTAAGGTCTGTGCATCGGAGCTGGCTGTATCCTGCAATGCGAAGGTGATTCCCGTGCTGCTGGATGATGTGCGCGAGGATGCCGGTATTCTGATAAATGGCGGCTACGACATCGCGGTGACAACGATTAACCATGTGGACGACGTAAAACGCCTCATCAAGAAGAAAAATGGGGGAAAGCTGCCCTTTGAGGTGGAGATGGTGGTTATGTCCCCAAGCAGAATGTCAATCAGCCAGGTTGCCAGAATCGGCAGGGATCAGAGGGCAGTCCTTCTATATCGGGAACAGTGGTATCTCTACAGTATGAAACGCTATCTGAGAGAGCTGGGATTAAAAGGCAGGGGGGAAGATATCCCGATTGACGGGGCTCTTCAGTATCTGAAGGACGCCGGTGAAAATACGGTGGTAATTCTGCCCCAGGATTTGGAGTTTATGGATGGTCTTCCGGGTAAGCTGCGGCAGTACTGCGAAGAGCATAAAATTGGCTGTTTCCAGTTCTGCCAGGTTATAGACGAGGGTTCCCTGATGCATCTGAAGAAAAAAATCCAGGAATTCTGGATTAAGAGGTAAATGTAATCATACCGTGATATAATGAATTATGGTGGTGACGAACATTACCGCCGGTTTGCCGGGAAGCGTTTTAGGATTGGAATTACCGGAAAAGAGAGGAAATAAGATGAAAAAACGGCTGATATGGGGAAGTGTCATGGCGGGGATACTGATGACCGGAATTCTGGCCGGATGTTCCGAAAAACAGGAAAAGAATATTGTTTTTAATTACGCGCAGAAGGAAGAACAGCCACAGACGAATCTGACCTTTTTCGGCAATAAGTATGAGGCGCTCAATGTCATGGCAATTGAAGACGCACTTCACGGTTTTATGGATGAGCATCCTGATATCTCCATTACCTACGACGGCATTAAAGGAACAGAATATTATGAGGTTTTGAATAAGAGGATTGCCACCGGCAACGGGGATGATATTATCATGGTTGATCATGAACGCGTCCTGGAGTTGGGAAAACAGGGAAAACTGGCGGATCTGTCCGATATTTCCACACTGGATCGTTTCAGCGATTTGGCATTGGGACAGATACATGCGGGTGAAGGCGTATATTATCTGCCTACTTCCATATCTGCTTTTGGCCTGTACTGCAATCTGGATCTTTTAAAAGAACATAAACAGGAGATACCTGAAAATATAGCGGAATTTGAATCTGTATGCGATTATTTTGTTTCAGCGGGAATTACCCCGATAGTGGCGAACAATGATATCTCGCTGAAGACGGCTGCGATTGCGAAAGCAATGCTTCCTGTTTACCAGAGCGAAGATGCCATGAAGGAATTGGAACGGTTTAACAGCGGCGAAGCGGATTTGGCAGAGGCGTTCCGGCCCGGTTTTGAGATGGTGGAGCGGATGCTGGAACACGGCTGGGTGGACCGGGAGGAGGCACTGAATACCGCGAAGACAAAAGACGACCTCATCCTGTTTGCCAGGGGAGAGAGTCCCTTTATGCTGACCGGCGCCTGGGCGGTACCCAGGGTGCGCGATTTGGATCCGGGGTTTGATTTTGAAGTGATGCCCTATCCTTTTATGGAAGATGGAAGCGCGCTGGTGATTAATATCGACACGCGTGTCAGCGTCAATGCAGACAGCCCGCATCAGGACGAGGCGAAAATGTTTGTGGAATACCTGACAAGGAGTGACGTCATATGGGAGTTTGTAGACAGCCAAAGTTCCTTCAGCCCTCTGGCGGAGAACAGGCTGGCAGAAGATGAGGCCATACAGTCCATTGGTCCGTATCTCACCAACGGACGCAGTGTAATAGGCTCCGACGACAATCTGAATTTCCCGATATGGGAAATTTCCCGTAAGTGTATTGTAGGGATGCTTGAGGGAGATAATGCAGACGCCGCCGTATTGCGTATGAAGAAGCTGATGGATGAGTGGGTGAACGGCCTGTAGGGGGACGCAGCATGAAAACAAAGCAAAAACTGAATTTTTTTATTCTTATAATCCTGTCTGCGGCAGTAATCCTGGTTGGCGGCGCCTACTATATCAGCAGCGTACAGAATGCGCTCTGGAATAAATCGGTGACCGATATCCTGGAAGTGACCACTCAGGGGGGACATGCACTCGATACATATATAGAGAAAGACAGGGAGATGCTTCACTGGCTGGCTGCGGAGCTTTCCGCGGAAGATTCCCAAGACGAAGAAAAGGTGCAGAGCATTATGAAACAGTTCGGCGCCAGCAGTCCCTCCTATTACTGTGTAAACCTGGATACGGGGATGGCATATACGGGAGAAACGCAGAAAGGTGTGGAGTTGGAAACGGATCAGATTGACGGTCTGCAGGCGCTGGAGGAATCGGGAGTCAGGGAACCGTTTCTGGAGGGACGCACCGGGATCTGGACGATTGGATATTATGAGGAGTTTAAATGGTCTGACGGCTCCAGAGGGCTTGTTCATAATACAAAACCTCTGTCGGATATATCGGAGCGTTTTTCCCTGTCGTTTTACGATGATACCGGGTTCTCTTATGTGGTGAATACGGAGGGGGATATCCTGATCCGCTCGCGTCACCGCAACAGCAACAGAACCTTTCAGAACCTTTTTGACATTATCGATCTGCAAGGCAATAATGCACAGGAAATAAAGGTTTTTGAGGATTCCCTGAAACAGGGAATGAAGGGTGTGGCCCGGTTTATTTACCAGAAAGAGGATTATGTCTTTTGTTACGTGCCGATGGAGAATGCCCAGGACTGGTATATCGTATCAATTATACCGAATCGGGTTATTATGGAGCAGACGGACCGTATTGTACAGAATTCATGGCTTTTTTTAGGGCTTCTTCTGGTCAGTGCATTATTATTTGGAGCGTTTGTCATTGTTTACAGGAATTATACCAACAGGGCTCTTCAGGCAGAGGAGGAGGCGCGTAAAGCGGCGGAGAGCGCCAATCAGGCGAAGAGCCGTTTTCTGTCCAATATGTCCCACGATATCCGTACACCAATGAATGCGATTATCGGTATGACTGAAATTGCCGCGGCGCACCTGGATGATAAAGACCGGCTGAAAGACAGCCTGGATAAGATACGCATATCGGGCCGACTGCTGGTCGGACTGATCAATGACATCCTCGATATGTCGAAAATCGAGAGCGGGAAGATGACACTGAATAACAGGGATTTCTCAATGGCGGAACTGTTGACCAATGTAGTTAACATAATATATCCGATGAGCTGTGACAAAGAGCAGACCTTCCGGTTCCGCGTGCACGGAATGCGCCATGAGATGCTCTGTTCCGATTCTCTCCGGCTCAACCAGATTCTGATCAATCTTTTGAGTAATGCCTTAAAATTTACGCCGGAAGGCGGGACGATAAACGTTGACGTGACGGAGCTGCCCTCAGATAAGGCGGGCTGCGCCCATTTCAGGTTCCGTGTAGAGGATACGGGCATTGGAATGAAGAAGGACTTTATGAAAAATCTTTTCTCCTCATTTACCAGGGAGCGCGATCACCGCGTAGAGAAAATCGAGGGAAGCGGTCTTGGGATGGCAATCACAAAGATGATTGTAGATATGATGGAAGGGGAGATATCGGTCGAGAGTGAGCCGGGGATTGGCACGACGTTCACGGTTGACCTGGATTTTGCCCTGGCTGAAAAGGAGGCTCCGGGCGGAACCCTGCCTTCTGTGCGCATTCTGATCGCCGGGAGTGACGGGGAGTCCTGCGGCTCTGCGGCCGGATTGTTAAGGGATATGGGAGCGGCTGCCGATACGGCTGAGGATGGAACGGAGGCCGCCGATATGATTTACAATGCCCGCAAAGGGGGAGACGCTTATGGAATGGCAATTCTCGACTGGGATACGGAGAAGACGGGCGGAGCGGATACGGTCCGTCTGATTAAGGAGCGCATGGGGAAGGATGCCCCGGTTCTCTGCGCCGCTTCGTACGGCTGGTCCAATATAGAGGCCGAGGCCGTGGCGGCAGGGGTGGCCGGTTTTGTACAGAAACCCTTCTTCAGGTCCGCGCTATACGGCAGTATTATGCTGTACGTATTCGGAGAGCAGTCCGGAGCGATTGAACAGGCGAACACAACGGATTTCTCGGGAAGAAGAATTCTGCTGGTGGAGGATAATGAGATTAACCGGGAGATTGCCGCGGATATTCTGAGCATGTCGGGCGCCGCGGTGGACACCGCATGTAACGGCAGGGAGGGCGTCGATGCGTTTGCCGGTTCGCAGCCGGGATATTATGACTTGATTCTCATGGATATCCAGATGCCGGTGATGAACGGATACGAGGCAGCCCGGTACATCCGGAGCATGGAGCGGGAGGACGCCGGGACCATACCCGTCTTTGCAATGACGGCCGATGCCTTTGCGGAGGATATTGAGGAGGCGGAGCGTGCGGGCATGAACGGCCATTTGGCCAAACCGCTGGATATATCGGCTATGATGCGTGAGATTGGCAGGTATATCGGGAAAAAGTAGAAAAGCAATAAATTTGATATGCCTTTTGGGAGGCCATGAGCAGAGATGATAAATATCTTTACTCATGACCTTCTTTTTTTCACCATAAAAGTGCTCCGCTACGTAAAAAAACGCTCCGCAGAGGAAGCATACCGCCTGAGGGAATATACCGGACGACAGGTCGTCCCGAAGAAATGGTATGTATTAAAAGACGAAATTGGACTGTATTAATAATGCTGATATTGAAAAAAACATACAAAGTGCATAAAAATAAAAGGAAAAATGATAAAATACAATGAAAAATATAGTGCATATTGTAAAAAAACTTACGAAATAGTATAATTAAATTAACTCAATTCTATCAAACAGCGCGCGTTTGGAGTTGAAAAGTAAATTAATACATACCAATTTAGGCCCGGGCTCAGAATTGCCTGCGGTAATTCTGAAAGGAGAAGAAAAATGAACCAGTATTATCCTAATTTATGGAGCCCTGTTAAAATCGGCGGCCTGACTGTGAAAAACCGGATTGAGGCAGCTCCGGTGGGAATGTCGGATTTGACGCCGGAGGGATATCTGACACCGTTAAACATAGCAGCCTATGAAGTAAAAGCAAGAGGCGGCGCCGGAATCGTAACCCTGGGTGAGAGCAGCGTCCATACAAAGACAGGAAAGGCCCACGGAAGAATGATTCCGCTCGATGACCAGGAGATTCTTCCCTATTTAATCCAGTGCACGGACGCAATCCACCGTCACGGCGCCCTTGCCAACATAGAACTGCTCCATCCGGGCAGAAGAGCCAATCCCCAGTATTATGACGGGGTGACGTGGGGCCCCTCGGACGGAGTGGGAGTGGCGGGGCAGCCGGTGAAGGCAATGTCCCGTGAACTGATAGAGGAAGTCGTATCGGCATTCGGAGACGCGGCGGAGATGGCGAAGCTGGGCGGCTGTGATATGGTTATGGTACATATGGGGCATGGCTGGCTGGTGCATCAGTTTATGTCTCCGCTCAACAACCAGAGGACGGATGAGTTTGGAGGAAGTCTTAAGAACCGCTGCCGTATGGCCATGATGATTATCGACGACATCAAAAAGAAATGCGGCGAAAACTTTCCGATTGATCTCAGGCTAAGCGGCTCGGAGCTTACGGAAGGCGGTTTTGATCTGGAAGATATGAAGCAGTTTGCAAGATGGGTGGACGGTAAGGCGGCCCTGATCAATGTGTCGGACGGAACCTTCCATGTGCCGTCCACAAACACCACAATGGTGCCGTCCATGTTCCTGCCTCACGGCTGCAATGTTTATCTGGCAGAGGCGATTAAACAGGTTGTGACAAAGACAAAGGTATCGGCCCTGGGAGGAATCGGGGATCCCGATATGATGGAGGAAATCATTGCAGAGGGAAAGGCCGATATGGTTACCGTGGGACGCGCCCTGATAGCGGATCCCGATCTTCCGGTTAAGGCCAGGGACGGCAAGGCCTCCGATATTACCCCGTGCCAGAGATGCATTGTCTGCATGAGCGGATCCTTTGTCCCCTATGTGAAATATGCCACCAGGGCGGCAAAGTGCACGGTGAATCCCCAGATTGGAAAAGAGCTGGAGGCGTTCAATCCTCCGGTTACGGGCGGAAGGAAAAAGGTCTTGATTGTGGGAGGAGGCCCTGCCGGAATGGAAGCGGCCATCCGGTCCTGTGACAGAGGCCATCAGGTGATTCTCTGTGAGAAGACGGACAGCCTCGGCGGAGCCATCAAGTATGCAAAGCACGTATCCTTTAAACAGGATCTCGATCTATATATGCATGTGATGGAAAAGAGGGTTCTGGACCGGAAAGAGATTACGCTTCTCTTAAATACGGAAATGACGCCCGAGATGGCAAAAGAGATAAAACCCGATGTTGTGATTATGGCGATCGGAGCAGAGGCATTAATCCCGCCGATTCCGGGAATTGATGGCAAAAATGTGGTTCCGGCGGTAGGAATGTATGAAAACCATGCGGTGATCGGTAAAAGAGTTGTGGTAATCGGCGGCGGCCTGATTGGCTGCGAGGAGGCGCTGGAGCTTTCCAAACACGGCCATGAGGTGACGGTTTTGGAAATGCGGGAAAATGTGGCCATTGACTGCGCCTATCTTCACCGCGAAGCACTTCTTCTGGAACTGGAAAAACAGAAGGAACATGTGAAGCTGCTCTGCAATATTAGCTGTTCCGAAATCACGGAAGACGGAGTGACGGCAGTGACAAAAGACGGAGAGCAGCGGTTGTTTGAGGCGGATACGGTGCTGGTTGCGGCAGGCATGAGGCCTCTTTCAGGGGAAGTGGAGAGGTTCCGGTTCTGTGCTCCCGATTTTCAGGTAATAGGCGACTGTTACAGGCCGAGAAGAGTGCTGGAAGCGGCCAGGATGGGGTATGATGCGGCAATGCATCTGTAGGAGGATATGAAAATGGGTTTTGGAGAGGTTTGCAGAAAGTATGAGGAATATGTAATTGGGATGAGACGCGATTTCCACCGCCACCCCGAGCTGTCAAAAAAGGAGAGCAGAACGTCGGAGACAGTCCGGAGGGAGCTTGAGCGCATGGGAATACCCTATGTGACCGTGGACGGATATAACGTGATTGGAACGGTGGGTAAAGGGATATCGGGTAAGACGCTGGCGATCAGGGCTGATATGGACGCACTGATGGTGACGGAAAAGACGGAGCTGCCTTTTAAGTCCGGGAATGAGGGCGTGATGCACGCCTGCGGCCATGACGGCCACACGGCCATGCTGCTGGGCGCAGCCGCTGTCCTGAAGGAGCACGAGGAGGAGATAGACGGTTCCGTTAAGCTGTGTTTTCAGACGGCTGAGGAGGAAAACAGCGGAGCACAGCAAATCGTAGCATATCTGAAAGAGAACGGAGGAGTGGATCAGGCAATCGGCCTTCATATCTGGCCCAATGTGCCGGTTGGGCAGATTGTCCTGATGCCGGATCGCTGTATGGCCGGCTGTATCGGCTACCATGTGGATCTGCTCGGTGAAGGCGGCCATGGCTCCAGGCCGGATCTCGTGAAGGATCCGGTGAAGGCGGCCTGCGATCTCGTTCTTAAGTTTGCATCAATACCGGGAAACTATTATGATATTACGGATCCGTGCGTTGTATCCACCGGCTATGTGAACGCCGGGACCTACAGCAATGTATTTCCTTCATCGGCTTATATTGAAGGTTCCTGCCGCTATTTCAAGGTGGGAGGGGAGGTACAGATCATAGAAAAAATGCAGATGATGGTGGACGGCGTGTCAAAAGCATACGGCGTGGAAGGGAAAATGAGTATCTGGCCGCCCTATTCGCCTGTCGTCAATACACCGGAACTGGTTGACCGGGCAAGAAAGACGGTAGATGAGGTGGAAGGACTTGAAGTGAAAAAGACGGCCGATTTGATCATGGCGTCGGAAAACTTCAGCGAATTTCTGAAAGAATTCCCGGGATTTTTTGCGATTCTGGGAGGGGGGAACGAGGCTGCAGGCAAGTGTCACGAGCTGCACAGCGACAAATTTGACTTCGATGAGAATGCAATGAGAATGGGATATGAATTTATGGCCCGCTATGCATATGAGTACATGAAGAGATAAGGATGGAGGTATTAGTATGGAAAACCAGGCAACTGAAAACAACGGCAAATTAAAGGGCGTTCTGGCAAAGGTGGAATACTGGGGAAATAAGATGCCCCATCCCCTTCTCCTGTTCACCTATCTGCTGGGTATCGTGTTTGTGCTGTCATTCATCATGTCCAAGCTGGGGATTACAACGGTACATCCCTCTACCGGAGAAACGATCAATGTGATTAATATGCTCAGTGTTGAAGGGCTGATCGATTTCATGAAAAACTTTGTATCCAATTTCCAGGGATTCGCAGTGCTGGGAATCTGCCTGACGATAGGCGTCGTAACTGGCCTGTGCGACAATACGGGATTTTTTACAAGTGCAATCCAGATGTCGCTGGGCAACGTAAAAGGCAACATCGTGGTTTTTGTAATTGCAATTATCGCATGTATTGCAAACCAGACGAGCGAGGCGGCATTTGTTCTGATTCCCGCCATTGCGGGAGCCATATTCTACGGCATGGGAAGACATCCCCTGGCGGGCGTGTTCCTGGGTTATGCATCGGCCTGTTCCGGATTCTCAACCTCAATCCTTCCGGGTTCCGCCGAGGTATTCCTCACTCCGCTGATTAACGAATCGGCACACATGATTGACGAGAGCTATAATATGTCCATCCTGGGAAGTTATTTCTTCCTGTTCGTATCTGCATTCCTGGTGGCCGGAGTGGCAACCTTCGTGACCGTGAAAATCGTGGAACCCAGGCTTGGAACCTACAGCCAGCCGGGAATGGAAGTGAAAACCGCCGACCTTACGGAGGTCCAGAAATCCGCTACGAAAAAAGCGGGAGCCGCCGTTCTGGTTTATCTTGTCATCCTGATTGGGATTTGTATTCCGAAGAGCAGCTTCCTGAGAGGAGCGGGCGGTTCCCTGATCGACGGCGCGCCGCTTATGGACTGCCTTGTATTCTTCCTTCTGCTTCTGTTCTTCATCCCCGGCATTGTCTATGGAAAGGCAACCGGCCAGATAAAGAAGGCGGGGGATGCGGCCAACTTCCTGTATGACGGAGTAAAACCATTTGCGCCATTTATTGTAAATGCAATGATAATTGCGCAGTTCCTGAAAATATTTGATAAGAGCAACATCGGAAAGGTGATCGCCATTAACGGAGGCCAGTGGCTGAAGACGCTCCCGCTTCCGGCCTGGATGATTGCAATTGCATTCCTTCTTCTGATTGCCCTTATCAACCTGATGATCGCCAGCGTTACGACAAAGTATCTGATTTTCGGGCCGATTTTCATCCCGATGCTGATGCAGATCGGCATGAACCCGGCGTTCACAATCGCCGTGTACCGTCTGGGCGACTGTGTGACCAACAACCTGACACCAATGATGCCCGCTTTTATCATTCTCCTCGGCACCTGCCAGAAGTATGATAAGAAATGCGGCATGGGAACCATATTCTCCAACATGCTCCCTTACACAATCGGACTGTTCCTTATCTTTGTCGTGCAGATCGTCCTTTGGGTAGTGTTAAATCTTCCGGTCGGCGTTGGAACCGGAGTCTGGCTGTAGGACGGCACTGCTTACTAAAACGGACCGAAGCCGGTTACGGTGGCGTAGGTCAGGAATACAAAGGCGGCAACCCACCAGAGGGCGAGCAGCGGCAGCATAAATTTTAACCACTTGTTATACGGTACGCCTGCAATTGCAAGGCAGGACATGGTCATGCCGCTGGCCGGGGTGATTGGGTTTGTAAAGGCGTCGCCGAACTGGAATGCCAGGACGGCCGTCTGTCTCGTAACCCCTACCAGATCCGCAAGAGGAGCCATAATCGGCATGGTGATAGCGGCCTGGCCGGAACCGGACGGAACGATGATGTTAAAAATATCCTGCACCACAAACATGCCGAAGGCGGTAAATGTGGACGGTACCTTATTTAATACGCTTGCAAGCGCATGGATGATGGTATCCATAATGTTGGCGTCGGTCATAATGATGGTCGTGGCCTTGCACAGACCTACCATAAGGCAGGGGAGCAGCATATTGGAGCAGCCCTTTACAAAGCTGTCGGCAACCTGGGCCGGTTTCAGTCCGCCGATGACGCCTGCGACGATTCCCATAATCAGGAAGAGAGCGGCCAGCTCGTCAATATAAAAACCGAGTTTAGTGACGCCGATTACAAGACAGACGATGGTGAGCAGGAATGTGAGGAGCACCAGCTTGTGGCGTCCGGTCAGACTTTCCACCGTACTCACATCAAGGTCCAGGACGCGGCGGCTGTCGAATTCATACATTGGGCTGGACTGAGGATTTTTCTTGACTTTCAGTGCATACCGCATAACATAACAGATATTGATGACCAGGAGAACTACGAAAATCAGCAGGCGGTAGCCGATGCCCGAAAAAATAGGCAGGCCCGCGATACCCTGGGCCACGCCGACGGTAAATGCATTTGTACATCCTGCGCCGTAACCTGCGCCGACGGAAGCGAAGATAATCGCTACGGCGGTCATGGAGTCAAATCCCATGGCAAGGCAGATGGTGAGAACCAGGGGCAGGAAAGCCAGATACTCCTCGTTGTTGGCCGCAAAAGCTGCGCCGCAGCCAAAGACAATCATACAGACGGGAACCAGAAGAAATTCCCGGCCCTGCATCTTTCTGACGAGGGCAGCCATTCCCGACTTAATAGCGCCGGTGGCTTCCATAATACCAAAGGCGCCGCCGATGATAAACAGGAAGGAGATAATGCTGCTTCCACCCTGGATTCCCAATGTAACCGATTTAAACATATCAAAAAGGCCGATGGGACTCTGGGTTATGTAATGGAAGGTACTCGGATCCACCACCATACGTCCGGTGCCTGGATCTTCGATCCGGTCAAACATGCCGGCCGGGACAAAATAGCTGGCCAGGGCGCTGAGCAGGATAATGCATGCAATAATAATAATTGGATTGGGAGCCTTAAAAGCTTTTTGGCCTCCGTCACTTTTTTTGCCGGTGAGAGACGTGGTTTTACTCATTCTTTTCCTCCTTTGTGAATTCATCTGTTTCCATGATAACAGCGGTAATCAGTCCGGTTCGTTCAAAAAGCGATGCAACCTCGGCACATTCGGATTTGGTATGCGCCCCGGTTCCCTTGACGCCGAAGGAGCAGACTGTCGGAGTGCCCGCCAGCGCCAGATATGCCGCATCGGAATTGCCTCCAAGAAAAGCTCCTTCCATTGGAGGGATTCCAATGTCCTCTGCAACCCGGTTGACGAACCGGAGCAGCCCCCGATTGGCCGGGGTGTCTTCGAAGGCAGGGATAGAGGAGACGAACTCTGCTTCCGTCAGCGTTCCTTCTATATAAGTTTCACTGCATATATCGAGTATCTTTCTGCGGACCGGTTCCTGATCGCTTATCCGGTTGAAACGAATGTCCAGCTCGGCCGTGCACCGGTCGGGAATGGCATTCGATACAATGCCGCCGTGGATGACATTGACGCTGACCACGACGCCCCTGTCGTACTCGGTAAGGGCTTGGAGCCGCGGAATCTTGAGCGCCATCTCAGCAATGGCGTTACGTCCTTTCAGAAAATCGTTTCCGACGTGGCTGGCGACTCCGTAGACTGTGATATGACAGTCCATGCCTCCTTTACGTCCGACGGACAGGGTGTTGTCGGGACGTCCGATTTCCAGGTTGAGGGCGTACAGGGCGCCCCTTGCTTCGTCGAGGAGAATCTGACCGGTGACGGCTCCGGCATGGCCGATTTCTTCATCTCCGCAGAGAATAATCTTGATTGGCCGTTTTCCGAACCCCAGATGGCGCAGGGCCTTAATGACATACAGCATAATAACTACGCCACCCTTCATGTCGATTACGCCCGGGCCGTAGGCAGTGCCGTCCTCGATGTAGAACGGATTTTCCGGAAAACTGCCCTCCGGAAAGACGGTGTCGACATGGCCGCTCATGATAATCGGAGCGCCCGGGCGTTCCGGCCCGTCTTCGGCGACAAGCACATCCGAATTGCCCTTCGTATCAATCAGACGGCACTGGAGACCCTCGGCCTCAAAAAGGTCCTGCAGAAAGTGAATCACGCGGTTTACCCGTTCCGTCTCTCTGGAATATCCCTGCATATTGACAAGTGTTTTCCACAGTTCAATCATTTCCTCCCGGCGTTCCCCTATAAATTGTTCGACGGCAGGCATATAGCTCTTCAATATAAAATCCCCCTTTTCTTTTAAGTTTATCCTATTGTAACGGTTTGCTGTCTTCCGACCCCTTACATCCTGTTTTTCATTGTGTGCGCACGAAACAAAAAATGTCCATTATAATGTCCAAAAATAAGGCCAAAAATTTTTCTTCAAAAAGTTAGCTGCATTCTTGCAGTGAACTTGAAAAA
>CATWBR010000008.1 GCA_958349075.1 uncultured Clostridium sp. | reverse complement strand
AATAAGGAGCATACACTATGAGTAGATTAAAATTAAAAATAACACCGGCGCTTGTTGTGACGGCGCTCTTTCTGGCTCTTGCACCGGGCAGTGTTTCACAGGCTGCCACCATCTATACCCCGACAGCCGACGGCACCGTGGCCTATACCAGCGGCAAGGCGGTAATCGACGCCTCCCACACGGCCGACGGATATGTGATGGTCAAGTACACCGGCTCCAATTCCAAAGTGAAGCTGCGTATCCAGAAAGACACCGAATATACCTATGACATTAATGCCACGGGCAACTATGTGACGTTTCCCCTGACCGAGGGCAGCGGAAGCTACACAATCAAGCTGTTTGAGAATGTGTCGGGCACCACCTATTCACAGGCGGTGAGCCAGACGATCCAGGTAAGCCTGACAAGTGATACGGTTCCGTTCCTTTATCCGAACCAGTTCTGCAATTTTAACGCCAATTCAAATGTAGTGGCCGTCGGCGATTCCATCACGGCCGGAATCACCGATCCGCTGAAAAAAGTGGAGGCTATCTATAACTATGCCGTGGACAATATTAGCTATGACAATCAGAAGGCGGCTACGGTGCAATCCGGCTATCTTCCCAACGTGGACAACACGCTGTCACAGAAAACCGGTATCTGTTTCGACTATGCGGCGGTCATGGCGTCCATGCTCCGCTCACAGGGTATTCCCACAAAGCTTGTAATCGGCTATGCGGGCAATGTTTACCACGCCTGGGTCAGCGTTTACATCCAGGGCCAGGGCTGGATTGACAATCTTATCTATTTTGACGGAACCAACTGGCAGCTTATGGATCCTACCTTTGTATCCAGCGGCAAAAAAAGTGCAGAGGCGCTGACTTATGTCAGCAATCCGGCAAACTACAGGCAAAAATTCTGCTATTAGCAGCATAACTCTGCACCGTCAATTGTCCGAAAACTGACGGTGCAGTTATTTAGTTGGCGGAACTGTAATTTTGCAGGACCTCTCTTTCATTATCACAGAAAGAACAAATTTGGAGGTATATCATGAGCAGCAGCGCATCACCCTTTACCGGACTTACCCTGTCCGGGTTCTGTATGCAGATTTCAATTCTTCTTAAGTCGGCGGTTCCCCTCTACGAGGGACTTAAAGTCATGGCCGAGGATTCACCGGGACAGCAGGAGCGGGAAATCCTCGCCGGAATGTCCGACAAGGTCCGCATGGGCCTTCCGTTCCATCAGGCAGTTAAGGAAGCC
Source organism: uncultured Clostridium sp. (assembly GCA_958349075.1). Lineage (GTDB taxonomy): Bacteria > Bacillota > Clostridia > Lachnospirales > Lachnospiraceae > Otoolea. Next base: position 22,671 of record CATWBR010000008.1, on the reverse strand, counting down.
GGCTGTTTTCCCGCCTATGTTGTCAATATGACCATGCTTGGGGAACGGACCGGTTTATTGGATACCACGATGGAACGTCTTGCCGTCTATTATGAGAAGGAGTATTATCTGGCGGAGAACCTGAGAAAAGCCGTTACTTATCCGGCAATGATGATCCTTATGCTGATTATCATCCTGTTCGTCCTCTTTACCAGGGTGATGCCGATCTTCTCCGGCGTCTATGAACAGCTTGGAGCTTCCATACCTCCGGCTGCTGCCGCCGCCATCCGTCTGGGTGGATTCCTCAGCGGAGCCGCCCTGATCCTGGCCGCCGTTCTCATCGTGACGGCCCTGGCTCTGTGGATCTTCGGCAAAAGCGGCAAACAGTCCGCCATGGCTCTCTCCCTGCTGGAAAAAATCAAAATGCGTTCCAAAATCGCACGCGTTGCGGCCAACCGCAGATTCTGCAGTGTCATGTCCATGGCGCTTCAGTGCGGAGTCAATCTGCCCGAGGCGTTCAAGCTGGCAGAAACGCTGGTGGATAACCAGTCGGTGGAACAGAAGGTAAAAAGGTGCGGCGAAGCAGTTTCCCAGGGCAAGGGCTTCTATGACTCGGTAAAAGAAACCGGCCTCTTTTCCGGCTTTGAGCTTCAGTTAATCCGCGTGGGCAGCCGCGCAGGCCAGTTGGATCACATTATGGATAGTCTGGCGGAGGATTACGACAAAAAAGCCTCCGAAGCGATCGACTCCATGATCGCGCGCCTGGAACCTACTATCGTGTCTGTGCTTGCAGTGGCTGTCGGCCTGGTTCTTCTCGCCGTTATGCTGCCGTTGGCCGGTGTTCTGTCCTCCATCGGATAAGGGGTATTTGCCATGTTACATATTGAAGTCCCAAAACGCAGGAGCTCCCTGCCAGGATATCTGATTTCTTTTCTCCTTCTCGGTATCATTCTGTATCTCTTCCTCTACTCCGTGGGAGCCATGCAGAACAGAACTGAGGAGGACCGTTTAAATGCGCTGACGGCTGCGATAAAGCGGGCCAGCGTCCAATGCTATGCCATCGAAGGACGGTATCCGCCAAGTGTGGAATATCTGGAGGAGAATTACGCCGTTGTCATCGATCGCAAACGCTATCATGTATTTTATGACGGCTGGGCCAGCAATGTAATGCCGGATATCACCGTTCTGCCTGTCATCCCGCAGGCCGGTAAGGAGGGACAGCAATGAAAAGAGAAAATTCCCACCCTTCGGGCAGCATCGATTTTATCTTCTCCATGCTCCTGTTTCTCGTATTTATCCTGTGTTCCGTGTTCACGATTCTCATCGGCAGCCGGGTATATGGCAATATAAGGGCCAGAAACGACGCCGCATTTTATTCCGACACGGCGCTCAGTTATATCACGAATAAAGTGCGCCAATCCGACCGGACGGACTCCGTAAATATCCGCTCCATTGACGGACAGAATGTCCTTGTTCTGTCATCCGGCTATAACGGTGTACTCTATGAAACCTGGATTTATACAAAGGACGGTTCTCTCTTTGAACTGTTCTCCGAACAGGGCAGCGGCCTCTCCACAGAGGATGGCCTCCCCGTTATGGAATGCCCTCCCGTATCGTTTGCCATTGAAAACGCGGCGGCCGGTGAGATGCTTGTAATTACGCTGGAGGGAGAATCTTGGCCCGCTGAGGCGAAACTGTTTCTCCGAAGCGCGTTGAATCCGGAGGGAGGGTCAAAGCAATGAATAAAAAACGAACTTCTTATGCTTTCCTGATGGAAATGCTGTGGGTCTGCGGCTTTTTCGCCCTGGCTGCCTGCATTTTTGTCCTTGCCTTTGTGAAAGCCGACCGGCTCAGCAAAAGCGCGGAAAATTTGAACCATGCGGTTCTCGCCGCTGAGAATTCCATCGAGACGGTGTTCGCCGGATACGACGGGGATGATACGCCCCGGGAGACTTTGTCCGGTTTTGACCGGAACTGGAACGCTTGTGAATATAACGCTCCGGAGGCCGCCTATTATATAAAAGCCAATCAACAGGTAAACGGCGGCATGCTGTACATCGGCGTCACGGTTCATGAAATGAAAGGCGGAGATACAGACCCCATCTACTCTCTGAACGGCGCCCGGAGCCTGGACGCTGAAAGGAGGCTCCGATGAAAAACAGAATCAATATTGGGACCGCCTCCATCATCCTGATTTTTATTATTTTATGCCTTGCGGTCTTCTCTCTTCTAAGCCTGAGCGACGGAAAATCAGCCCTCGTCCTTTCAAGGCGCCATGCCGATTCGGTGACCGCCTACTACCAGGCCGACACGCAGGGCCAGTTGTTCATCCAGACCGCCGCCGTCTCCCTGAAAGAAGACGGCGTTGCCGCAGAGGCCCTGAAAAAAGCCGCCGGGACACTGCCCGAAGGTTCGGAATCCGGGATCGGCGAGTCGGGCCGCCTCTACTGTGAGATACCGATGAACGCCGGCCAGGCTCTGCGGGTCGAATTGTCCGGGGAGGATGCTGCCGTACTTGCCTGCTATGTTTACAATAAAGAAGATTATGCGATTGACGACAGCCTGCCCGTATGGATCGCCCCCGAAGAATAAAATGGCTGATGCCCCGTTGCAAAACGGCCGGCCATAAAACGTGAAAGGAGATATAAATAATGCTGAATTTTCTGACCGACGCCGTGGAGAAAAATGCCTCCGATATTTTCATTATCCCCGGACTTCCTCTCTCGTACAAGATAAACGGTAAGATTCTTCCGTGTGACGATCATAAACTTTTGCCCTCCGAAACACAGGCCCTGATAGAGGCCCTCTACGAACTCAGCAACCACCGAAGTATGGATAAGCTTCACGCCCATGGGGACGACGATCTCTCCTGCTCCATCCAGGGCGTTGCCAGGTTCCGTGTCAGTATCATGAAACAGAGGGGCACCCTGGCCGCCGTCATCCGTGTCGTCCACTTTGAAGTGCCGCGCCCGGAGGATATGAATATTCCTCCTGAGGTCATCAGAATCGCCAACCTGAAAAAGGGGCTGGTGCTCGTCACAGGAGCGGCAGGCAGCGGTAAATCCACCACTCTGGCCTGCATTATAGATGAAATCAACAGAACCAGGAACAGCCATATCATCACTCTGGAAGATCCGATTGAATACCTGCACCGCCACAATCACTCCGTCGTCACCCAGCGCGAGATAGGGTTGGATACGGACAGCTATGTGAACGGGCTGGTAGCCTCCTTAAGGCAGGCTCCCGACGTCATATTACTCGGTGAAATGCGTGATTTTGACACAATAAAGACCGCCATGACAGCGGCCGAGACGGGTCATCTGGTAATTTCGACGCTCCACACCATTGGAGCCGCCAATTCCATCGACCGTATCATTGATGTATTTCCGCCCGACGGACAGCAGCAGATCCGGGTACAGCTCGCCATGGTGCTTCAGGCTGTTGTATCCCAGCAGTTAGTGCCCTCCTCAGACGGAAGTATGGTTCCGGCATTTGAGATTATGTTCCTGAACGATGCGATCCGCACCATGGTGCGCGAGGGCAAAATCCATCAGATCGACAACGTAATTGCAACCAGCATGGCCGAGGGCATGACGGGGATGAACAACAGTCTGCTTCGGCTTTTGCGTGAAGGAAAGATCACCCGCGATACCTGCATAAGCTGCAGCACTGATTCGGAACAGATGCAGATGCGGCTGATGTAGTGAAATGAGGCTGATAAATGTATTTTGGGCGGATTAAACCCGGCGCGGGGCAGCAGTACCGCCACACTCCGGCCGGGGCTCATTCATTCTCAATATTATTTACTAATAACCCGCTGTGAAGGCAGCCGTCTTTGATATCTTCCTGTTCCAGCAGCATTTCGTAGGTATAATACTTATTCTTATCCCTCTTTTTTACAAAATACAGGGCCTGATCCGCTTTTGCAAACAACGTAAGATAGTCTTTGCCATCTTTCGGATAAAAGGACGCGCCCACAGAAGCCCGCACCTCTCCGGTCCTGCCATCCAGTTGGAGCGCGCTCACCGCTTCCTGAAGGCGGCGTACGACTTCGGCCGCCGTCATTTCCGTTGCCCCCGGCAGATATGCCAGAAACTCATCCCCTCCGATCCTCGCGGTCACATCGCCCCTTCTCGTCTGACTCTTCATAATTTCCGCAATTTCAGACAGCACCCTGTCGCCGCATAAATGTCCGTAACGGTCATTGATCTGCTTAAAATCATCTAAATCAATCAGTATAAATGCCCCACACTCCATCTCTTCATCCAGAAACCAGTTCTCTATCCGCTCCCTGGCGACCTTTTTGTTCAACAGGCCTGTCAGAGAGTCGAGACTCGCCTGAGCCACCAGACATTCCTTCTGTTTCCTGCTCTGGTCAATATCGATAATCACTCCCACCGCCCTGACCGCCCTTCCCTCCGCGTTAAACTGCGTTGTCGCGCGTATCAGGCACCAAATGTAGTCCCCTGATTTACCGCGTATACGGAATTCCGTCTCCGAGTAGGGCACCCCTTCCGCCGTATCCCTCATAATCTTGATAAATGCAGGCATATCGGCAGGATAAATATTCTCGGACAGGGGAATCCTGTCGCTGATTTTGTAGTGAATGGCATTATATCCGAATTTCTTTTTCCAGTTGGACGAAAATTTCAGTTCATCCTCCTCAATATCCCATTCGAATATGATATCAGTAGTCTGATTCATGATAAGCTTATGGCGCTCCAGGGAAAGACGCAGTTCCTCCCTCTCCTTCTTCTGCTCCGTAATGTCCAGCAGAACACAGTAGAACATGGCTTCTCCATCTTCCTGAACGCGAACCCCTTTGTCGAGAATCCAGCGCAGCCCGCCGTCTTTTCCGGCAATTCTGTATTCCAGCTCTACCGTACTCCCTTTCGCAAGCTGGAGGTCCATCTCACTTCTGATACGGCGGCGGTCCTCCTCATAAACCATCTCAATAAAGCTGTCGTTAAACCAGGTTCTTATCTCTTCCCTGGTATAACCGAACATCTCCAGGAAACTGCCGCTCATTGTAAGCAATGTCAGTTTACCGTCATCCCTGCACCGGTAAAGTCCTCCCGGAACGCTGACCGTCAGCGCTTCCAATTCACTCTCCTTCTTGTGGAGAATCCGGGAAGTTTCCTCTACACGGGCCTTCAGCTCCTCTTTTGTGCCCCCATTCTCCTTCTTTGCAAAGTAACTGCCCTCCGTCTGTTCCAGATCGGGCTTTGACATGTGAAAATGCAGAAGCTTCATCCCATCCTCCCGCTCCGCACAGACTAATGAAATCCGATTGCAGACATCCGACATTTCCTCCGCCGAGCTGACAGCGGAAAATTCCCCATAGACTCCATAAATGCCGTGAGCCAGAGAAAATACTTCGTACTTCTGTTCTCTGAGCGTAAAGCAGGACGGGCACTCCTCCGCCTGCTCCCTCAACGCCTGTACCGCCTCGCCCAGGTTATAGCAAATCTCATGTCTCCCGGTTCCAATCCAGGATGTAGATTCATCAAAATATGGAATCAGAGACTCCATATCCCTTTCTTCCCAATACAGATGTTGTAAATGCCTGACAAATGCCAGAACTTCCTGCTTAGATTTCACCCCCGGTACCCCTTCCCGCTATTTCCGTCTTGTAAGCCGGTGAAAAAACGGCACGGCAAAAAATAAATTTGCCGTACCGCTTTTTTGCATTCCGCTTTACCGCCATACTATTCTCCCTCAATTTTACCATTTTCCTGTAGCATTACAAGTAAAATGTATCTATAGATGGAAAATATTACCGTTCATGCCGTAATCCGTAACATGTTTTTTCGGATTACGGCATGGAACGGTAGCTATGACGCGCTGCAGCTTAGCCTGAGGCCAAACCATAACTTTGGTAACGTCCTGCCTTTATTCAGTTTTTTTCCGTGCAACCACAAGAAGGCGGCCGTCTTTCTGTGTGTATTCACAGGTGGTCAGGGTGATGAGCTGCTGCGGCCACTCCGCCGTTATTCCCGTATCATAGGGGGAATGCTGTTTGACATATTCCATCAGGCTATTATAGTCTTCCTCTGTCCTCGCCGCCAGCATCTTTGTAAAATCTTTTCCGAGCTCGGACGCGTCCAGCCGGATTACCCCTATTACCTGATAGGAATTTGGTTCTCCCCTGATACTGAAGTCAATCTCCGGGTGCTCTTCCCGGAACTCTCTTGATGCATAATTCTCCAGTTGGGCAAACATGGCGCCGTTTTTCATGTGATGTCCATAAATCAGATAATTAGGACAGACAGTATCAAGAGCACAGCCGGCATCGAGATATATCATTCCATATGCTGAATACTCCCCGTCAAATCCGCGGTGCAGATAGTAATTCGGATCATCGGGAGTCTGCATAACGGGATAATCTATCTTCGTCCCCTCAATCTGAATCCAGCCGACAACATCGGGGTTCTCTTCATGAAGGATATTGTAAGTTTCCAGCCGGATCTGTCTGTTTTCTTCCTGAATCGCACGGGCCGATGCCACATCCATGGAGCCGAGCTCTTCCTCCGGTGCCATTTGCGGGAGAAGCTGCCGAATCTGCTGAATCTTCGCCAAATCCTTTTCGCTCCTCCGATAATTAATCCGGGTTCGCAGTAGCTGGCTGGCGAATCCAATCGACGCAATAAGACAGAGCACGCCCAGAAGTGCATAAAGCCTGCATATCATTTTTCTCCTCATCACCGATATTCACTCCCGCCCGTCTTCTTAGAAAGTACCAGGAACACAGCCGCCCCCAGCAGGGAAAAAACCATGCCGACGCCGTAGCCGAAGCTTCCCAGATCCCCTAACTTGGGAAGCGCTGCCAGGGGAACTTCCTCATCGGTGATCTCCGCCAGCTCCGGTTTGGATGGGAAACTGGCCAGAGGCGTATCCGGATCGGTTATCGTCGCCGTTCTGTTCGGATCCCGCCCCGGCCGGCCTCCTCCACTGTTTCCACCACCGCCTCCCGGTTTGTTCGAACCGCTTTCGGTTGTTATCTTGGGCTGCGCCGTAACATGATATACCCAGCCGTTATTCTCAAATATGGGAAGTGAGACAAAGAACGGATCTCCTTCAACCTTTAAATCTGTTCCCGGCGTTCCCGTTATTCTGACCAGATACAATCCCTTCTCCAGGCCATCCAGCACAACACTGCCGTCCGCATCGGTCACTCCGGATTTTTCGGCCGCAATCCCGGAAGATATCACGTAGTCCGATACGGTTTTGGCCCATTTCTTCTGTGCTTCGGCATTCTCAAGTTCATCGGTTTTCAGCCCTGATGCCGAATATTCTTCCGCAACCGTATAAATTCCCTTCGCATCGAGAGCGGCCACTCTATATACAGATAACTCCACTCCCGGCACCGTTTCTCCGGTTGATGACGAGATTTCTTCAATCGTAAGGACCGGCGCTTCTTCCGCCGGAGCCGCCGTTACCGTTTGAATGGAAAGGGCCGCCGCCAGCACGCCTGTTATCAGGACAGTACGTATTTTTCCATATTTTGACGTCCGCTGCATACTCTTCCCCCCCATTTTCTTTACTTTTCTTTCTGTTCTTTCTTATAATTAATGCGGCAATAACTGCTCCCAAAACTGCGGCTGCGGCCACGGCCATATAAAAGACTGCCCACTTGGGAAGCGCTGCGTTCTCTTTCGGTGGCGCAGCAGCAATCATCGGCATGTCGGATATATGTGTCGGCTCATAAGGAATCCTCACCCCTCTCAGCAGCATCCTGTGTGAATTGATTCCATAAGGCGTACATGTAAAAAGCGTCATAAAATCATTGCCGTCCTGGGGATTTAAATCGTCCAGCTCATCCGGCTCTACTACGTTAATTTTATCTATCTGATAGGCCAAAATCCGGTTTAACACGTGGAAATAGAATACATCTCCCACTTCAAGCTGATCCAGATCGGTAAAGAGTTTGGCGGACGGAAGGCCTCTGTGGGCCGAAACAACACTGTGTTTCCCTTCGCCGCCGACAGGAAGCGCCGAACCGTAGAGATGTCCGGCCCCTTTCTGAAGCACCTCCTCCGAGGTGCCATGGTAAACAGGGAGATATACATCTATCCTGGGAATATCTATATACCCCATCACACCGTTGATGGACAGAAGGCGGTTATACTCAGCGTCTTTCCCGGACGGATCATTGCTTTCTGTTCCAAAAGGATCCATGGTCAGCTTATCAGGCAATTTCTCATTGTATTCCTCCGCGGCCGCCAGCATCTCCTCCATTTCTTTTTCGTCCGTCTTTTCCACTTGTCCCTGGTATTCTTTGATTACTGTTGTAGACGTAATACGGCTCAGAATATCGCTTGCAGTCGGATAGAGAAATATTCCGATTCCTGCTGTCAATATGAGCCCAATTAGTATAAGCGGTAGGTTCTTCTTCACTCTCTTTCTCCTTACATCCGAATACTTACTGTCAGTTCACAGAGTCCGGCTCTGCCCCCGGCACTCCGGAGGTACAGCCGGGCTCTGTGCCTGCCTCTCCATATTGTGAAAGGCAGAGGCACAAAGCCGCATAATAGCGGTAAAACAGTTTATTTAACTTCTTTTCCCTTTTTCTTATAATATACCAAAAGCATAGCGCAGGCAAGCAGGATCATTACGCCGCCGACTATCTTAAACATCGTTGTACCAGAACCGCCGGTGCCGGGAAGAACAAAGCCCTTGACGTTGGTGATCGTAGTCTCAAAGATGCCATCTGTAATTTCATCCTCTTTTAGTGTAATAATCGGCTTATTATCACTGTCCACACTGCCTTTTCCCGTCCAGACCGGTGTTCCTGTTCCTGTCTCATCGTCAAATTTAAGGGTAAACTCACGCTCCGTTTGATCGAGTGAATATCCATCCGGCGCTTTTGTCTCAATCAGTTTGTATGTACCGGCTTCGAGACCTTCAAAAGTCAGCTCGCCATTTTCATTTGTCGTTAACTCGATCACACTGCCGTTATCGTCTTTTAAGTCCTCCCAAACCCCTGCTGATTCTTCCTTTTGAAGTTTGAATTTTGCGCCTTCCAGTTTTTTCTCAGTTGTTGTGCCATCCGAAGATGATTCCGTTTTAATTACCTTCAGGCTTGTTGTGTAAACCTTAGCTTTTTTATGCTCCGTTTCATGAGTGGCATCATATTGCAAAACAACATCGTTTTCATTTCCTGCATTTCCCTTTACTGCATTTTCATTTAATACTGCAGAATACCTGGCAACGATCCTGGCTGCTCCGTCTTCCGCATATTGATAGAGCGGCCTGCCGTTCACTTCAGCCTTCATAAGATTGTCAAGCGTAACCTTAATGGCGGTGCCTGATTCTCCTTTTTCTACCGTCACTACATCCGATCCAAAAACATTAATGTTTGATTCCTTATCATACAGCGTTTCTTTCAGCTCACCATTCACCTCCAGTGCGAGAACCATATCCTCTTTATAGGTCAGCCCTTCACTGAGCGTATCGGTAAGCCTGTAAACATAGTCATGGCCTGCAACTTCATATTCCGCACTGTAAAGCGGGATATCCGCTTTTACTTCATATTTTACAGTATCGCCTACCTTCTTATCATCCGCAGAAGGCGAGAAGATCCCCTCCCCTGTAATCTCTTTTGATATATCCGGCTTACTGCTCTTAACGGTTACGTTCCGGCCCTTCCCATCGTTTCCCGGGACCGCTACCAGAATAGGCGCTGACTTTAAGCTGACGTCTCCCTCGGCCGGTGTTGTCTCTTCCACCAGATACCAGCCTGACGGAAGGGTAACTTCGCCCGTTTTGCCGATTGTATACGGAGTCCCGGACGTTTTTCCAGATACAGCAGCCAGCTTAGCCGCAAATTTGGAGATCGGTTCACTTGGCACATTGTCGGCTGTTGCATACCCTGCAATTTTTTCTAACCCGCCTTCTGCTTCCACCGTATTCTTAAACTCGTCTGCTACCTTCATATTGGTATAAACATATACGCTTTCCCCGGCCGCCTTTTCTGCATCAAAAGCCACCACCGGATAGATGGTAAACTGGGCGCCGGCTTTAGGAGCCGCCTCTGTTCCCTGAATGGTAAGAGTGCTTTCGGTTATTTTCCTGGAGTCCCCAGCTGCCGGGGCAGCCGGATCCGCCAGGGATGTCATCCCGGCAGACATGACCGTTGCCGCCGTCAAAAGCACTGCAACTAAACCTTTTATTTTTTTTCTGTTTTTCATACTATCTCTCCTTTTTTCTTTCTTTGTTCTCCCGCTCGGCCATTGCATACAGGAAAAACAGCGCCGTTGCCAGCAGCATCATCGCCGCACCTAAGGAACGCGTTCTTCCCGTCCCCATTCCTCCTGTTTCCGGCAGAACAAGGCTGGCTTTTGTATTCTTGAAGGCCGTCTGATAAACTAGCCCATCCTCCGTCTTGTCTTTCATTTCCACCTGCGGTTTCGCTTCACTGTTAAAAGCAGCCCCATTGTTAAACTGTGCATTATCAGATGTACTGAATTCTCTGGTCTTTACAACAAATCCCTCCGCATCCAGCTCGGTTACACGGTACTTTCTTCCCGCTAAGACATAGAATCTGGCTTGCTGATCATCTTTTAAGAAAAATACTCCCTCATCCGGCCCGGAACTGCCTGTAACCTTATTTTCTTCCGTGGTTCCGCCGGATATAAGAGTATAAGCCGCATCGCTTATGGGCCGCCATGTCTTGTCATCCAGATATTCCAGTCTGAAGCTAAACTCCTTCTCGCGGTCTCCCTCCACCGGGCTTTCTACTTTCTTGCCGATCACCAATTGTGACATCGGGATCCTGACGCCTACCTTGGCAGGCTCCACGAGAAGATTCAGGCCTCCGGCCCTGTACGCATAACCGAACGAGTTCCAGGCAACCGGCGTTCCCGTCTTGCCGTCCTCATATTCGGCCGGCAGCTTTCCATTAAATGATACAGAAATGATGTCATCATTTTTGAGGTTTTCTTTCAGCCACTGATTTTCAAATACAACTCCCAGCGTATCCGAATCACTAAAGCTGCCATTCCAGCCCCTTACCTTGTTTTCATCCCACTCGGCCTGCGCAAGCGCGGATTCACTGCTTCCGGCCACCTCATCCCAGTCGCTGAAGCTGACGTGATAGCTTTCCTGTGGAATTGTCACCCAATCTTCCCCGCCTGCCTTCCGAATCCTGGCAGTCACGGTTCCGTCTGCAAAAGTAACCGCAAAGTCAGACTGGCGCGCCGCATTATTTACCAGCCCCCGGTCTCCGGCCTTGGGAAGGTGGTCGACTACGACCAGACTCTCCATTGCACCGTCACCCGTCATATTCTTCACATACAGCGTATAGGAAACTTCATCTCCTGCCGCCGAGCGGACCGTATTATTGTCCTCATCCCTTCCGTCTCCCAGCTCTGTTTTCCCGTCGTAAGAAGAAGTAATGGTCTTCCAGGATTCTGTCTGGGCTCCTCCGTAAAGCTCGATCGGCGCTGCAGCATTGATGGCCTTCTCCGGTTCCTGAACAACCGTTCCAATGCAGGCGCTTTTGTATGAATAAATATCGGTATCAGGAATCAAATATGCCTGATTCACATAAGAACCATAGCGAAGTGTTCCGTCTGCCGATGCCGGTTTTGTTCCAACCCGGACAGCAAGCGTTCCGCCCACCGGTATGGACAGGTCTTTTTCTGTTTCTATTCTTTCTCCCGCTGCACCGGTTACGGTATAGTTTCCTGTTTCCTTATCCTTTGTGATATTCCAGGCGGCCCGGCCCTCTTTTGAGGTATCCGGTGTTGGAAGTTCCAGCTTTTCACCGCCAGCCAGCAGAAAAACGGCCGGGTCTTCCCCGTTGTAGGCCATTCCCTGCGGAAATTCATCTATTACCGTATAGTTCTCAATGGGGCCCGCTGTCGGCGTCCCGTTGGTTCCGTTATGCAGTGTTATCTTCCAGCGAAGCCAATCGGTCGGCGTGGTATTCGGTGCGAGAACCGGCCACTCGGTATCAACACCGGCTCCCAGGTCTCGATAACCGATGCACACTTTAGAGATACCCGGAGTAAAATCAGAACCCTTAACACTTGCGGTTGCCGATACAATTTTGAATGATTCAGACGGGTAAGCATAGCCACCAACAGTCGTGCCGGCTACATCCCCCCATCCCTGCTCCGATGTCTCCACTTTGTCGCCATTTATAATGTCGGCCGACTGATCGACAACCACTCCCGTCGTATTTGTCAGGAGCTCCGTTGTCCCTATATCTCTCGTAACCTTGGCAAGAATTCCGTATACTATGGTTCCTCCCGGCCTAATGGCAGGCACCTTTGTTTTATCGGAAACCCTGTATACCCTGGCTCTTAAAATATTATCTTCCACGAGCATCTTTCCGTCCGGTCTTGTTTCTTTTTTTCTCTGAAAGTTTATTGTCAGCCTTTCATCATTAGATCCCGTTCCGTTTAAATATTGCAGCCATCTGTCATCTGTTCTATTCTCATTCTTTAACGGAAAAACCCAATGCGCATAACTGAGCTGCAGCCTGTTATCGGAGGCAGCTTTTATTTTTCCTCCCTGCCCCACTCCGCCGGCAAATTCTATAAAATGTGTAAATTCCATTCCTGAAGGGAGAACGTCCTCAATTTCATAAATATTGAGCGGTTCTTTGGCGTTATTATTTTGTATAGCAATTTTGTATAATACATAGTCTCCCTTATTCACGGCAGGATACTCTGTCTCTGAGTCGTATCCTTTATATCCGCTGTCCGGAATTTCGCTGTTAAACCAAACTGCATTTTCCAGATAGACTTTAGCTGATTCATCGCTGCCAAAGCCTTCAGGTCTGGTTAATTTCTTTCCCACCGCATAGACCTCTTTTGAGATCGAAACCTTCTGCTCGGCATATTCCAGGGTGTTAATATCCACTTTCGAGGAAATTGTAAACTTCTGGTTATCCAATGTTAAAACTGCGGTGGCGTTATTCGTAAATTTTGTAGTTGCTCCCCGTTTTACTGCTGCTGCCGGCACTTTCATATAGATACGTAACGTACATGCCTGGCCATTGGGTATCTCAACCCTCTGACCGCTTAGGCTGCTTAAGTCAAGCTTAAAATTCCCATCTTCAGGCGCGGCCAATGGAAGCCATTGCTGTGAATTGGACATTTTATAGAAAATACTTCCCCTTTTTCCTCCCAGTTCAGCTTCCGCAAAAATCGGAGCAATGTCTTTCCCTGAGGAATCTTTGAACAGGCTGCCTACATCATCGCTAATTTCCGGGGCGATTGCCAGACTGTCTGCGCCCGCTTTATTTTTATTGTCAACTTTAATCTCAAAGCATACCACATCGTCTGCGGCAAATGAGGCCGAGCCTGCATTTCCCTGCTGCATCACAGTTGTCTCCGTGATATTGGAGGCATACGCCTTTGCAATACGGTAAGCCTTCTTCTCTATTCCCATGTTTACCGCATAAAATGTGGCAGATGGATTCAAACCTTCTCCTGCACCGCCCGAAGCGCTGTTTGTAACAGCCCCTTCTTTGATGATTGTTCCAGACAGTATAGTCGCTACTTTAGGACCTGTTTCTGCACTCCCCAAAGGCTTATCTAAATAGACAATTACCTCTATCGTATCTATAGCGGAAATCTGTGCATTTGTAAGCGCCTTTCCCTCGGCCGTTCTGAACGCTCCGACATTCACCTCTTGTGTCGAACCGGATGTATTGGTATAGGATGCCTCTACCGATCCCGACTTCAATATAACCGTTCCCCCAGGCACAAGCTTCTTAACCTGCGTGAATTTCACACTTTCCTTCGGCCAGTTATCCGTAATCGTCACAGGACGGGAATATTCTGCCTTGTCTGTCAGATGGGCTGTTAATGTATAGTCCACCGTAGAACCCAGGCTTAATTTAGGCGAATCGTCCCCCTCTCCCTGTTTGGCAGAGGAAACCTTGGTCAGTCCTAATTCTGCATTAGTCAGCTCACCTGCGGCAACATAAACAGTAGCTGAAGCCGTCCCGAGGGACTCTGCCCCCTCTTCCGCATAGGACCACTCCGCACGGTTTTCCAGTTTCGTGCTGCTGGCTTCCTTGCCTTCAAACGCATCACTTTTTTTAATCGTGGCCTTCAGCGTTAATGTGGCCTCCTGATTGGCGGGAATTGTAAATTTCCCCCATGAGTAAAACTGTTCATTCTTCCTGTCGGCTGTTAATTGAGCTATATCCAATTCAGTTGTGCCGATGGCTGCTTTCACAGCCTCAACAGAGTCAAATACGATTCCTTCAGGCAGATAATCCGTTATTTTAAACTCTTTGGCAGTATATCCCTGATTTTTCACCTTAATCTGATAATATACGGTGCCCTCCGGATTAAATACCGCCTGTTCGCCTACTGCCTTTTTGGTGCATGCCTCATCCACAAAAGCCGTCTTGGTAATCGGATAGGACGGTGTCGCGCCTGCCTGGGCTTCGGCCGTACTGTGGTGATGAAGGTTCTTCTTATCCTCTTCCGGGGCCTGGTCATATGTAACTGCATATGCATCCAGCGCCACATTATTCTCGATAGACGGTGTTTCACTGTCTCCCGTCGCCTCAATGACCCCTAGTTTAAACAGTTTATAAAAATTAAGTTTTACATTCAGCGATTTATTATTATTCATCTGAAGTTCCTGTTCCGGCGTCGGATTCTCATACTCAAGCATAAAGGTAACACTCTTTCTGTCACCCGACATTTCGGCCGTAAAGTTTGCAGGCTCAGGCCCTTCAAAACTAAATTCCATAAGATACCTTGTATCTCCACCCTTCACCAGGTTAATGCGGTATGTGGTTCCCTCCTTTTTTGTTTCCAGTACCCGATCATCTGCTATTTTCATGCCTGTGAAGGTAACCGTATCTTTTAAAATTATTTTTCCTGTATTTAATACCCCAAGTGTCGTATCCGCGCCATGATCCGGTCCGGCTGTAACCGTATATTCAATCTTATTCTCTCCCGTTACAGTCCACAGATTTCCCAGCGTCTTCTTTCCATTCACCTGAGTACCCTGAAGCGTGCTTTTAACGATCTCCTTCGTCACAGGTCTCCATGCGAAAGCTGCTGTATTTTCAATGACTGCCGGCTCACTACACTTAATCCCCTCTTCTACATCTTCCCAACTGGGCTTTGAACTCCCCGGAGTCTCTGTCAGAGAATTCAGATAGGACTGAATCAAAGCATCCTTATTCAATACCTCCGGGTCAGCGGTTATCGTCACACCATCGGGTGTGATTCCGCTTTTGAAAACAAACTGAAGCATCATGCTGGCAGCATCCCCGTTCGCCTTGCTGAATGCCGCATATCTGGTCTGAGGACAATAATAGAATACTGATTGTACGGAAGGTACCTTATACCATTTCTGACCAGCCTCATATCTTCCGGCCTCTTGGAGCGCCTCCCGGATCTTCCCCCATCCCGAATCAGAAGCTGACACTTCCTGAACACCCGAGCCGGTTTCCGGCCCGAGCAGATATTGACTAAGATTAGAATTATCATCGTCATAAACGCCATCAACTGTAAATTCAATTCCAAGAATTGCTTCCTCATTCTCAGCCGCATTACTGTATGCAGCCACCACATCAAATACATTATATTCCCCTGTCTTTACCGGATTATTTCTCGCCACAACCTGAAAATTCACTATTTCTCCGACTGTTCCATTATAAACCGGCGTTCCGCTGCTGACACTTCCCAGAGCCAGCCCTCCCGCAGATGTCCTGATGGACGGAGCCGAAGGAAGAAAATCTGCTGTTCTGAAATCAAGTGAGAGAGCCGTCGGACGCTCTGCCTTCGATATCAGGAGTCCTTCCAGCTCATCACCCTCCATAATTTCCCGGTATTCCTCGATAAATCCGCCAACACTCTTATCGGAACCGTCTTCCATTACCTCGGATTTGGTGGCCTCGGAACCGCTGGCCACCGAAACGGCAAATGCAGTAACCGTCTGCTCATCGGCCTCGGAACCTGTCGCCACGGAAGGCTCATCCGCCTCGGAACCTGTCGCCATGGGAGACTCGTCGGCTTCCGAACCTGTCGCCTCCGACTCTGTAGCTTTCTCCACGTATTCCTCGGAATCGTCATCCCAACGGTAACCGATCGCAGTGAGAGACCGGACGACCATCCCGTTCTCATCGGTGATCTGCAGATTAAAATTGATATCTCCTGACCGCTTACCGTTCAGGCCAACCAGCACTATTTCATTGACCGGCTCCTCCGGGTTCTGCGGGTCGTCCGACATCGCAGCCACAATATAGGAATAATCGGAAGATGCCTTCTTTGTCACAACCGTCATGCGCAGAAGCGTACTTTCCAGCAGTTCTCTGGCTGCCTCCTGCTTTTCCTCCATCTGGTACGGAATTTTCAGATTGATATCATCCCACTCTTCTACCGGTTCCTTATTGGCGAGTGCCTTTCTTATCTGCTTTTCCGTTATGCTGATATTCACCTCTTCCGGTCTGCTGTCTCCCGCGTAAGTTCCTATCGGCAGCAAACCGCCTATGACTAGCTGCATTACCATGCAGATTCCAAGACAGGCCGCCAGCATTCTTCTAAATTTCCCGTCTTTTTTTATTCTCCACATACCCGCCATATCCTTTCCAATTAATGTATCTATCTTCATCCACCCTGCTTTTTCTCTTCATCCAGCGCGGAATCAATGAGTTTTAAAAGTTCCAGTGCGCTCCTGAAGCTGCAGGTCTGCTTCTTTTCAGCCCATGTCACCTGCCCCTGCCATGTAGCGTTCTGTCTGTATTTGATATGAACCACGAAGGTTCCTTCTTTGCCTTCTTTATTTAAAATATCTTCTCCCGCCACGAGCATTGCCTCCTCTGTCTTCCTGCTTCCGGACTGTTCCGGTCTTCTGTTACACTCTCCGTCTGCCGCATTCCCCGGTTTGGATGGCTTTGTCTTAAACTTCCTTGCCACCACGTCGGACTGGGGATATCCCACCCGGTCGCACCACATTTCCATCTCGAAGAGGGCCTGGCCGCTGTTATCAAAGGGAACCGGTTCTTTCCGGCCCCTGTGGTACAGTCTGCCGTTTATATCCGAATGATTCCGGCCATCCACACAGATACACATCAGGTTTGGCGCCGATAAATTTATTTCACCAATACTCAACTGGTTCTCACTTCCCCATCGTCTTTTATTTTTCCAAATAATTATCGCTCCCGGACTGCATTTCCCGGTTATTCTTTTTTTATCATAACAAAAGAGCTGCCTCGCGAATTACCTCGCCAATAGCAGCTCTTAAACTTTTTCTTATTTTTTACCGATATATGTATTTTTTTACCGTTTATTCAATCAAAAACGGTTCCAGGAAGATGTATTTTCCTCATCCGACAACTCCGGATTCAGCATCTTAATCAGGGATTCCACGGAATAACTGAGTTCCCCTCTGGCTCCCTCCGTATTCTTCCACCGGGTAAGGCACCTGGTGAATGCCTTATTGCAGTTCTCCTTCTCCGTTCCGACCAGGATAATCATATACTGGCTTTTGCTGTATGATGTAAACAGATCACCTCTTCTGAAGGTCGATCGGATTACTTCTTTCAACAGATCCATCTGAGTTTCCAGTCTCACCGGATCCGCTATTTCCTTTCCCATCCTATCCGTCAGGTTAATGAGCATCAGGTAGACCGACCTCCCCGTTCTCTCAGCCACCCTTGACATAAGCTGGCAGGAATCCAGAAAACTGGGGTACAGACAGTAAAGCGCCCCTCTGTTCTGCTGTTCCTGGAAATTCTGTTTCAGATCTTCAAAATTACCGACCGGGTTTTTAATCTGCTGCTCAATCTGGCGCAGACGGCTCACCATCTCGGGTCCCGGCGGCACTCCCATCTCCTCGCAGTAAAGGCTGGCCGTATTCTGATAGACATCATACGCTTCCTTGTATTCTTTCATTAACATCAGGCAGTCAATCTCCTGAACCTGCCATTTGTCAAAAGGATAGATCTTCCCCGCCTTGCGGTACAGCTTCAGTTCCTCCTGATATTCTCCCGCCTCTCTCAGTCCGGCGCCCAGAACCTCCACAATCTGCTCATACAGATTCTTAAGCTTCAAATTCTCTTCTATCACCCAAAGCTCCGTCGAAAATTCCGGGAGCAGTTCCCCCGTATACAGGCGTTCTGCCTTTTCAAGCGTTCTGAGGCGCTCTTCCCCCGCCTGATTCCCGGCGGCCGCCGCATACTCCGTGAACAGCACCACATCCGTCTCAACAGGAAAGCTGCTGTTCCAGCAGCACATACCGTTATCAAGCAGGACGTAATCCTCCTCCGGCAGGCCAGCCGTGATCAGTTGTTTTTTCAGCCTGTATATGACGTTGTTCAGGTTTTTATTCGGGTTGACGCCCTCATCCCAGCCATAGAGCATGGCAATCAGCTCTTTCTTGGAAATTCCATCACCGGCATGCAATAGCAAAAGCTGCAGAAGCTGAATAAACTTTGTATTACTGCTTCTCGCAAACGCTATCTTCCTGCCCGCATATGTCATCGAAAAACCGCCGAACATATTCACAGACAGAGCCTCCTGCGGCCTTGCTTCGAAAATTCCTTCTTCCATTCAGCTTCTCCTTTCCCGGATAAAATTCCGCGTTTTTTAATTACATCTATATAGATTATAATACTTTTTCCAGCTATTTCCACCACTTTTTCAGTAACATACCGTGGGATTACTGGGATTATTACCGTTGGTATGCAGGAACGCCGCCGGCCGGAGTCTCCCGGCTCCGTCCGGCGGCGTCTCAAATATCCTTCTTATCATGCCGCATGCAGTCTGCCGTCCTTAAGGAGCATTACTGCTGCCCTGCATATTTCTCGACGGCTGCCTTCATCTCATCCCACTTTTTCTCCATATCCGCCACGAGGGCAAACTGGGTATGGCAGCGGTCCAGGTTATGGTTCTCCCTGGTAATCTTAAAATAAACGTCTCCCTGGAGGTAATCCGTGAGGAACCTCACTCCGCACTCATATGTCATGAGCTTCGCGCCCATGGGGAGCATTTGTACTTCTTCCTCTGTCAGGCTTCCCTTACAGCCCTCCAGATATCCTTTTGTATAAGTATCAAACAGGGGAAGTGACAATCCCGCCAATGAGTAATCGGGTTCATCCTCCGCCGCCGTATTGGCGCCGAACCGGATGGAATCCCCAAAATCAAAGATGGATAATCCCGGCATAATGGTATCCAGATCAATGATGCACAGGGCCTCGCCCGTCTCATCGTCTATCATGATATTGTTGAGCTTTGTATCGTTATGGGTAACGCGCAGCGGAAGTTTTCCCGCCTTCTGCATATCTATCGCCGCTCCCGCCTCACCGGCGCGGTCCATTACAAACCGGATCTCTTCCCGGACCGAGGCCGCGCGTCCGCACACATCGTCTTCCACGGCCTTCCTGAACGTCTGAAGACGGACAGGAGTATTGTGGAAATTCGGGATTGTCTCGGACAGTTCATCTGCCGGATACAGTGACAACTGGCGCTGGAACCTGCCGAACGCCTTTGCGCTCTGGTAAAAGTCCTCCGTTTTTTCCACTTTGTCGTAACAGGTGGCGTTGGCAATGAAAAGATAGGAACGCCAGTATTCACCGTCGCTGTCCACATAATAATCTTTTCCGTCTTTAACCGGTACCAGGTTCAGAGTCTCCCTCAGGGGATCCCCTCCCTCTCTCTCGATTTCTTTTCTAAGGAAGCTTGTGACACCCGTGATATTCTTCATCAGTGAAACGGGGTCCTTAAATACTTCCCGGTTCATTCTCTGCAGAATGTATGCGTGTTCGCCTTTTTCCCCTTGTGTTTTAACATAAAAAGTGTCGTTGATATGACCATGGCCGTAGCGGTAATATTCCATTACAGCTCCTTCATAGCACATATTTGCCATGGCCTCCTCTGTCTTCAGTGCCTTATCGCAGCTCATCTCTATCTGTCCTCCCAGAGTTTTTCAGGGTAGATTCCCCGGTCTTTCATGCCCTGGATGGCGTCCATCACCATCTGTTTATCTTCTTTGTAGGTAACGCCGTACCAGCGGTCGGCACTCTTTAATACGGTTACCTCCGCTTTATCCTCTTTCAGGAGTTCATCCACAACAAACGGGAGGAAATACTCACATTTAATCGGGTTTTCGGGAAGGTTCTGCTCCAGGAAGGGCACAAAACGGGCTTCCAGTTCGGCCAGGATGCTCTTTGTAAATCCCCACATATTCATCGAAGCGATGGTTCCGGCGGGAAGAAATTCCCAGGTCTTTCCATCGTCTTCCGTATATTCCGCTCTGCCGCCGTGATTCTCAATCCTGGTTCTCTCATGGATATCCACCAGTTTCCCGGCTTCATCGGTGCTGCAGATTCCTCTGGCCACATAGCCGTTCTCCGTCAGTGTGTTGTGGAGCTCGTAACCTACCATCGTGTACTGGTACTTTTCGGCATCACTATTTGCCGCAAGCTGGGTGTAAATCTCCCTGAATGCGGATTTACCGTAGAAATCATCTGCATTGATTACGGCAAAAGGTCCGTCAATCACATCCTTGCAGCAGAGAATCGCATGGCCTGTTCCCCATGGTTTTACACGGCCTTCCGGCACTTCAAACCCTTTGGGGAGCTTATCGGTCTCCTGATAAACATACTCAACCTTGAGATGCTTCTCCATCCGGTTTCCGATATGCTCTTTAAAATCCGCCTCAATTGCTTTCTTTATAATGAAAACGACTTTTTCAAATCCCGCTTCGATTGCATCGAAGATGGAGAAATCGATAATCAAATCACCCTCTTTATCTACCGGGTCAATCTGTTTCAAACCGCCGTATCTGCTGCCCATGCCGGCTGCCATGATTACTAAAACCGGTTTTTTGTCCATACTGTCTATACTTCCTTTCACTTGGATTCATACTGCTCCGTCCCTGTCCGCATGGCTGCGTTTCAGGACAGAGCCGTGAATGGTAATCTGAAATTTCACCCTTAACCTTTGACGCCGCCGCCTGTTACACCGGCAATAATCTTCTCCGACAGGAAAATGTACAGGATAAATGTCGGCAGGAATACAATGATAACCGCCGCAAACATACCAGCCCAGTCGCCCGTATACTTCATGGAGTTTATCATGGAGTAAAGACCTACTGCAACGGGACGGATCCTGTCCGAGTTTCCGAAAATCAGGGAAATGAAATACTCATTCCATACATTGATAAAGTTAAAGATGGTAACCGTTATGATACCCGGCTGTGCCATCGGCAGCATAATCAGCCAGAATGTCTTGGTCGGTGAACAGCCGTCAATTGCCGCAGCCTCCTCGAATGCCCTCGATATGTTGGCAAAGAACGTCATCAGGAAAATCGTCGTATACGGCACGTTGATTCCTATATAGAGGAATATCAGCACAAAACGGTTGGACAGCTCGTGATTTAAAAGATCCATTCCCGCTACCAGTCCGAACAGCGGAAGCACAATCATAACAACCGGAACGCCCATGGCCGATACAAATCCGGTCTGGATTACCTTATTGGCAATAAATTTAAATCTTGATAATGCATATGCCGCCGGAGCGCAAATCAGAATTAACAGGGTGCAGGAAATGATTGCATACCCCAGTGAGTTCATGAAGAAGGTGGAAACATTTGAGTTGTTCCAGGCCTTCGCATAGTTTTCGAGATGGAATCCACTGGACATTATCTTTCCTGCGAAAATCGCCTTTGTTGTAGAAAAACTGGCGCCCACTACCCATCCCAGCAAAATAATGGTAAATAAGATCCAGAGACACAGAATCAGATAGCCGGGGGCAAGTTTCAGTTCTCTGTTCCAGTTAACGCGTTCGCGCACTTTCTTTTCTTTCGCCATAACTTCCCCTCCTTTTAGAATTCCAGATCGTCATCTTTCAGCAGATGGTTACACAGCCAGAAGATGATGACCACGCAGATGCTCAGCATAACACCGACCGCCGCGCCAAGACCGGAATTTCGTTCCGTCACGCTGTTGCCGGCGCCGAATATCTGCATATACAGGTAAACCATCGGAGTGATCGTCTGGTTATCCGCCGTAACGGAGGAGAACAACTGCGACCATACAAAGAATCCTACGGAAGTAACACTCCACATGGTAATATTCGTCTTAAACACCCCTTTTAACAGAGGCAGGGTGATATAGCGGAACTGGCCAAGTTTATTGGCTCCGTCCAGAGTAGCCGCTTCATAATAATCTTCGCTGATCCGCTCGATGCCGCTGGCAAAAATCAGCATATGGTAACCTACCATACCAAAGCAGTAGGCAAACAACAGCGCATAAAACTTGTGGTCACTGTCCAGCCATTGGATTTTAGCCAGGGAGGTCAGACCCAGTTTTTTAAAGATTCCTGTCAAAAGACCGTACTTGTTGTTGTATACATACTGGAGCCACATCGTTGCCAGAGCTACGGCGCTGACTACGTTCGGCAGGTAAATCATTGCTCTGAAAAAGCTCTTGAAGCGTATTCCGCTTGTCAGAATAACCGCAAATAAGAGCGCCAGGGACATTACGATGATACCTCCGATAAACCAGATACGGAACAGGTTCCACATGGAGGTCTTAAACAATGTGGTATTCATTAGTTTGACGTAGTTGTCAATTCCGGTAAACTGCCACTTGGATACTGCATCCGTGATTCCTTCAATTTTAAAGAAACTCATCACGATCGTACGGCAGATTGGATACAGGAATACCATAATAAACATAAATACCGCCGGTGCCAGGAAAGTGACAAT
>CATWBR010000007.1 GCA_958349075.1 uncultured Clostridium sp. | reverse complement strand
TCCCAGGTGTTAAAATAATCGTATCAATCCAGTCCCTTCACAACTACTGCCGAACCACACATAAAAGACAGCCAAAAGCGCTGTTCGCGCCGGCAGAGCCCGGGATTTAATTATTTATTCGAGGAGGCCTCCATGTATTTCCACATACCCGTAAAAATTTACGAAGAAGAAAATTGTATTATCAACCATAAGAAAGAACTCTCCTCTCTGGGGACAAAAGCGCTTCTGGTCACAGGAAAACGCTCCTCAAGAGTGAACGGTTCTCTGGACGATGTGAGAAAGGCGCTGGAATCCGAAGGCCGCACTTTCACCATTTTTGATGAAATCGAAGAGAATCCGTCCATTGAAACAGTAATGGCTGCAAGAGATGCCGGGCTGGCCGCAGGGGCAGACTTTGTCGTCGGCATCGGAGGCGGTTCCCCGATGGATGCTGCAAAAGCGATTGCACTGCCCTCCCCGTTGTGGTCGTTCCCACCACCTGCGGAACGGGTTCGGAGGCAACTCCATTTGCCATCCTCACCATTCACGAGAAAAGAACAAAATCCAGTCTGCCGCACAAGATATTTCCCTCCCTTGCCCTTCTCGATGCAAGATATCTGTCCACCGCACCGAAAAAGGTGCTCTGCGACACGGCGGTCGACGCCCTTGGCCATTTCATTGAGAGCTATATCAATTCGAACGCAACCGACTACAGCCGTATGTGCGTCACGGAAGGACTTTCCGTATGGAGCAGAAGCCGCGATGTGCTGACAGGAAAACGCACGGCCCAGCCGGAGGATTACCGGAATATGCTGAACGCCTCCACAATGGCCGGCATGGCCATCACCCATACCGGCACCTCCCTTCCGCACGGACTCAGCTACTATGTCACCTATGAACAGGGCACCGCGCATGGAAAGGCGATTGGCCGTTTCCTCTGCGGATACCTGAAAGCCGCCGGTGAAAAAGAATGTGAGTTTATCCTCTCCCGTGCCGGTTTTGAAAGTCCGGAGGATTTCGAACTGTTCTATGAGACGGTCTGCGGGAAGGAATCACTGTCCGGCTCTTTAAAAGAAACGGCAGCTGAGGGAATCTTATCAAGCCCCGAAAAGCTGAACAACTGTCCGTTCCCGGTGGACAAAGCCGTCCTGTACCGCATTATGGAATAGGTCATCACCTTTACCCCGCTTCCTCGAAATTCCCGGTGTAAAGCTGAAAATATTTTCCTTTCTTTTCAATCAGTTCCTCGTGGGAACCCCTTTCGATAATTCTTCCCTGCTCCATAACCATGATACAGTCGGAGTTCCTGATTGTGGACAGCCTGTGGGCGATAACAAATGTGGTGCGCCCTTTCATCAGGGCATCCATACCGGCCTGCACCAGTGTCTCCGTCCTTGTATCGATGGACGAAGTCGCCTCATCCAGAATCAGGACGGGCGGATCCGCAACCGCGGCTCTGGCGATGGACAGAAGCTGCCTCTGCCCCTGGCTGAGGCTTCCTCCGTCCCCGGTGAGCACG
This sequence comes from uncultured Clostridium sp., assembly GCA_958349075.1. Classification (GTDB taxonomy): domain Bacteria; phylum Bacillota; class Clostridia; order Lachnospirales; family Lachnospiraceae; genus Otoolea. The sequence goes on along the minus strand of CATWBR010000007.1, from coordinate 22,480 downwards.
GTCTGGTAACCATCCGGGAGACGGCAGATAAAACTGTCCGCATTGGCCAGCTTTGCCGCTCTGATGCACTCCTCGTCGGTGGCACTTAATTTACCGTAACGGATATTGTCCATGACGGTTCCCGTAAACAGATGAGTATCCTGAAGTACAATTCCCATAGAATGCCTCAGCGCCGGTTTCTTGATTTTATTGATGTTAATTCCATCATACCGGATTTTCCCGTCCTGTATATCATAAAACCGGTTAATCAGGTTGGTAATCGTGGTCTTTCCCGCACCGGTGGAGCCTACAAAGGCAATCTTCTGTCCCGGTTCTGCAAACATTTTGATATTATGAAGCACCATTTTTGAATCGTCATATCCAAAGTCGACATCATCAAAAACAACGCCTCCTTCCAGCTTTTTATAGGTGACCGTGCCCTGCGCTTTATGAGGATGCTTCCAGGCCCAGACACCGGTTCTCTCTTCCGTTTCTTCCAGGGAACCGTCTTCCAGTTCTTTTACGTTTACAAAATCCACATAACCGTTATCTTCCTCCGATTCCTCGTCCAGCAGTTCAAAGACCCTGTCGGCTCCGGCCGCGGCCATGACGATTGAGTTCATCTGCTGGCTGATCTGGGTAATTGGCTGTGAAAAATTCTTATTTAGTCCTACAAAGGCGATGATCGTACCAATGGTGATACCGCCGACTCCGTTTAAGGCAAGCAGGGCGCCGGCCACGGCACAGAATACATAACTTAAGTTTCCGATATTTGCATTCACCGGCATGAGAAGGTTGGCGTAGCGGTTGGCTTTATCCGCACTGTTGCACAATTTTTCATTAAGTCTTCTGAAATCCTCTTTTGCCTTTTCCTCATGGCAGAATACCTTCACTACCTTCTGTCCGTCCATCATCTCCTCGATAAATCCGTCCACTGCGCCTAAATCCCGCTGCTGTTCGCCGAAGTGGACTGCCGACAGCCCGGAAAGCTTCTTCGTCGCCAGAAGCATCACAATAGCCATGGCAAATGTGAGGAGCGCCAGCGGCACATTTAGAAACAGCATGGTAACCGCCGTCGCCACCAGGGTGACGGCCGAATTGACCACCTGCGGCACGCTCTGGCTCATCAACTGGCGCAGCGTATCGACGTCGTTGGTATACACAGACATGATATCGCCGTGGGCATGAGTATCAAAGTACCGGATCGGAAGAGATTCCATTTTCCGGAACAGCTCCTCGCGGAGGCGTTTCATCGTACCCTGGCTGACGGTGACCATAATCCGGTTATATCCGTAAGAGGTGAAAAGACTGAGCAGATAAATAAAAGCCAGACCGGCAAGCACCCCAAAGAGCGGTGAAAAATCGGGAGCCGCCTGCCCCAGCATCGGCTGGATGTAATCATCCACCAGAGATTGTACAAACACCATCCCTTTTAAACTGGCCGATGCGGAAACGATGATGCAGACCAGTACGGCCAGAAATGCCGCCTTATAGTTTGTAACCATATATTGAATGACCCGTTTCAGAATCCTTATGGACTCACCGGCTTTATTTGTATTATTTTTTTCCATCAGGCCGCACCTTCCTTTCCTGTTCCGGGCTGGTCGAAATCTCCCCCGCCCTTATTCTGTGATTCATATATTTCCCGATAGATTTCATTCGTTTCAAGCAGTTCCTCATGAGTTCCAAAACCATTAATTTTTCCGTCGTCCAGCACCAGGATTCTGTCGGCATGGCTGACACTTGAAATCCGCTGGGCAATAATGAGCTTTGTGGTTCCCGGAATCACCCTCGCAAAGGCATCCCGTATCTTGGCATCCGTCGCCGTATCTACGGCACTTGTGGAATCGTCCAGAATCAGAATCTTTGGTTTTTTAAGGAGCGCCCTTGCAATACAGAGCCTCTGCTTCTGTCCTCCCGAAACATTGACGCCTCCCCGCTCAATATAAGCATCGTATTTCCCGGGCAGAAGCTCTATAAATTCGTCGGCACAGGCGGCCCGGCATGCCTCCCGGCACTCTTCCTCCGTCGCCTCCTCGTTGCCCCATCGCAGGTTTTCCAGAATCGTTCCGGAAAACAGAACATTTTTCTGAAGAACCACAGCGACCGCATCGCGCAGTTTTTCCAGGTCGTACTGCCTCACATCCTGTCCCCCGACAGACACGGAACCGTCGTCTGCGTCATAGAGACGGCTGATCAGATTGACCAGACTGGATTTTCCGCTTCCCGTACCTCCAATGACTCCAATCGTTTCCCCTGAATTGATATGAAGGTCAATCCCCGACAGGGCCTTTTTTCCGCTTCCCTTCCTGTAGGAAAAGGTTACGCTGTTAAAATGGATGCTGCCGTCTTTCACTTCCTCCAGAGGTTTTTCCGGATTGCGGATATCGGGTTCCTCTTTAAATACTTCCTCAATTCTCCTGATACTGGCGGCGCTCATCGTAAGCATGACAAATACCATGGAAAGCATCATTAAAGACATCATAATCGACATTATATAGCTGAAAAGGGAAGTCAATTCTCCGCTGGTCATGGTGCCGGCTACGATAAATTTGGCGCCAAACCAGGAGATTGCGATAATACAGCCATAGACGACAAGCATCATGGCCGGGTTGTTAAATGCCAGCAGCCCCTCGGCTTTGACAAACAGCCTGCGCAGGTTTTCCGCCGCTTTGGAGAATTTCCTGTTTTCGTAGTCCTCCCTGACGTAGGCTTTTACAACGCGGATACCGGATACGTTTTCCTGGACTCCTGCATTTAAATCGTCATATTTTCTGAACACGACATCAAATACCTTTCGCGCCGCCATCATAATACATCCCAGGATGCAGCCAAGAAACAGTATGGCACAGAGGAAAACCATACTCAGCTTCGGGCTTATCATGAAAGACATCACCATACTGCATATAAGCATCAGAGGGGAACGGACCGCGATTCTGATACACATCTGGTAAGCATTCTGGATATTCGTCACATCTGTGGTCATTCGTGTTACCAGACTGGCCGTGCTGAATCTGTCGATGTTGGAAAATGAATACGTCTGTATCTTATCATAGATGCCCTGCCTTAAATTGCAGGCCAGGCCCGAAGAGGCGCTGGCCGCATATTTACCCGCCATAGCTCCCGACACCAGGCTGACGGCCGCCATAGCAATCATGATGCCGCCGTAAAAATACACCTTATTCATATTTTCGCCCTGAATGCCCTCATCAATGATAAGAGCTGTAATGAAGGGAAGCATCACCTCCATAATGACCTCTAAAGCTGTAAACAGGGGTGTCAGAATCGAATCTTTTTTGTACTGTTTAAGCTGTCCTAAAATTGTTCTCATATTTCAAATCATCTCCTTCTCACTTTCTTAATATCCGCGCCGCCGTTTGGAAAAGCAGACACGGAATGCTCTCCCGCAACGGGCAGGAATGCAGAAACCTCCTTATTCCGTCAGTCACAGGAAATTTTGTATGTCCGCAGGTTCTGTTCCAGTTTTTTGAAGCATTCGAACATTATTCTCTCTTCCCCGTCCGTCACGTCTCTGAGAAGTTCCTGCTCCATACTCGTTATCCTGAAATCCAGCACAGTCTTCACGTCTGCCCCTTTTTGGGTTGCCAGAATCATCTTCTGCCTGTCGTCATTCGGACAGTTTTCAAACTGTATATACTCCTTCTGCCTGAGCTTTTTAAGCAGATTGGAAACGGTAGGCCTGGCAATTCCAAAGGTTCTGTGGATTTCGGCCGAACAGATTCCCGTCTCCTGATGCTGCAGTACATAGAGCAGGATTGTTCCCTGAGATGCCGTCAGCCCCAGTTCTTCCAAAAGGCCGTTCATTACACTTTCCAGTTCCAGATTTACTTTTTTCAGATTCCAGAGCAGCAGGCTCTCTCTCAGTTCCATCATCTCACCTCATCACCTTTGTTCGCTTGCTAACAGTTACCTTCCTTATATTTTATAACTCTATTTTCATTGAATGTGAAATTCAAATATGTTATAATCTATAAATAACTTTTATTGATATATATTAAATTTACTTTTAATATCCTCTATTTTTCGCCCGCGGCGCGGCGCTTTAGCGGCATCAGCCATAAGATTTATCGCACAACAGGGAGGGTTTATATGAATACGGTACAGCTTGAATGCTTTATGGCAGTCGCAGAATATCTCAATTTTTCCAGGGCTGCGGAAGTCTTAAAAATTACCCAGCCGGCTGTCAGCCACCAAATCACCTCACTGGAGGATGAATTGGGGACAAAACTGTTTGCAAGGACCAGCAAAAGCGTGAGCCTGACCCATGCCGGGTTTATGTTTATAGAAGATGCTTCCGGGATCTTAAAGATCGCCGTCACCGCTAAAAACAGGCTGGGAACGGGGGCGAAAGAATTCCAGACCCTGGATATCGGCTGCCATAACCAGTCCGAGCTCGAACTCCTGCCTCCTGTCATCGCAAAGATGCTCGGTACATTTCCTGCGCTTCACCCCTCCATCAAACAGATTCCGTTCAAGTCCATGGCAAATCTTCTCGACGAGGGAAGGCTTCACGTGATGTTTGCCTTCCGCCATGAGGAGTCCAAAAAGCCTCTTGGTTTTTTCCATGAACTAAACAAACGGCCAATCGCCTGCGTATGCACCGCAGAACACCCTTTCGCGGGCCGCAGTTCACTGACGCTGGATGAACTTAAGGGGCCGATGATCACCTGTGAGCCGCACAGACTCCCCTCCCCGGTCCTGCAAATCCAGGTGCGCGCATCTTCCGCCCTCCATCCGTCCGAACTTTTTTTCGTAGATGGATATGAAGCCACCCTGGCCATGATAAAATCAGGGCTTGGCTTTTCCCTGCTTCCCGATTATCCCGGCCGCAGAGACGACGGACTCTGTTATATACCGGTAAGCGGAGCAGCCCCGCTCAGTTTCGGGGTATATTATAAAAGCCTGGCGGGAAATCTCGTATTAAAGGAATTCATAAGACAGCTGGATTTGGAATATAAGACGTCAGAATAATAAGGTTTGAAACAGTTAAGGAGTCCGGCATGCCGGACTCCTTAACTATCTGTGTTCATAGATTAAATCAACAATACCATTGTAACTTTTTGTACCTGTCAGTTGTAATTCTATCTCATTTTTTGTATCACCGAACAGACGAATCCCTTTTCCCAGAATGGTAGGGATAACCGAAATGTAATATCTGTCTATCAAGTCATTGCTGATAAGCTGCCTGGCAATGTCGGCGCCGCCGCAGATCCAAATCCCTTTTCCCGGATTCTGCTTCAACTTCTCCACAAGATCAACCGGATTTTGTCCGGTAAAAATAATTTCATCCGTTGGCTGCTTCTGATGATGCGTTATGATATAACTTGTAAGGCCATGATACATCCATTCATCGGGAGAGAGTTCTGTGACAAGCTGATTATAGGTGTTGGCGCCCATAACAACCGTATCGATATCCTTAATAAATTCATAATAGGATACCATGTCGTCCGCACCGGAAGCCTGTCCCTTCAGCCATTCCACTCCGCCGTTCCCATCGGCAATATATCCGTCAAGACTCATTGCGATAAATAAAACTACTTTCTTCATCCTGCTGCCTCCTCATTCGATTTTGCCGTTGACCTCCCTATTCTACCACAATTCCGGGAGCTTTTAAATATCTCCTTATTCCGGAGCGCGGAGCGGGTGATTTTCATGTCTTACATCCACTCTTTCGGATGATTCATCCTCCCCTGTAATTCATCAAAAAACAGCTTCAAGTGATAACCTTCTGTCGCGGCGTGATGAACCGTGACAGACAGGGGCATAACCGTTTTCTCAACGCTCTTTTCCGTAAATCCTCCCGCTTCAAAGCTGGGCAGATAATAGTCTTTTATCCCATGGTTGTGAAGCGAAAAACTGTTGAACGTGAACCACGGAATGCAGGAAATGATATAGGCATTGGACGGAGGCACCCCTTTGGAAGTCAGAATTCCATGGCTCCCGCCGTGTTGTTCCGTGTCTTCCAGATACCGTTTGTAAAATTCCGGGAAATTGTCACTGTATTCCGTCCATAACAACGAGGTCGTACTGTCATCGGCATGAAATTGGGGATAGGCCGGGGTCAGGAAATCCCAATATCCCAGGACACCGTCCTTCACAGCCACCCGCAGTTCCTTCTGCCTTGAAACCGCTCCGGTCACCAGATAGAGATAGGCCGGGAAAAACTTATATCCCTCCGTCTTTAAGGCCTCCCTTAAGACCGTCACGTCCATATCCACATTAATGGTATAGCTTGTCGGCGCCATCTGTGTATAATAATAAAAAGCCTCTGCCATAGGCCACGTCTGCATATCGATTGGCTGGAAACCACTCATTGTCTTCCCTCTCTTTTCTCTGCTGCTTTTTCCGCTTCGGTTCTAATCATATCTGTGAAACGGAATTATTGCAATCGACGCTCCGTGGAGTTAATCCATTATACGGTAAATGTGTTTTTCAGTTTATTTTCTCTGTTAATATCTCTAAGAAAGAATCCCGCTCGCGGGATTCTCCGCCTGAGGCGGGTCGCTGCGGCGACATTATTCCTTACCGCCTCAGTGCGATCCTCGCGGAGCGTTTTTATTTCATAGGACGAACTTTCCTATGAAATGAAAAACAAGGTCAGCCCCAAACAATTCCGCTGTTCCGCGCTTGTTTGGGGCTGCCTTTATTCAATATCTATACAGTGGTTTTCAACTGCCATCATATAACAAAAACCGTATTAAAAAACCTTTCTTCCTTAATGCCTGTGCATCGAGAACGCTTCCATCTTATACTGCTTCAGGTTCTCGTTCACCTGTCTTGCATCGGCCTCGGCAATCAGTTTATCCCTTGACTTTCTGGCCTCAACCTCACCCTTGTGGCTGCTTGGTCCTCCGACACAGCCGCCCACACAGGCCATACCCTCGACGAAGTCCTCCGGCAGTCTTCCCATTTTCAGGAGAAGGAGCGCTTTCTTACACTCTGCCGCGCCGTTACATTTTGCGACCTTGATATCCGTGTTTTCATCCATTTCCTTCAGGCATTCAAGCACAGCGGCCGTAACGCCTCCGCCGTTGCCGAAGCGCTTTCCAAATACGCTGGCCTGCTGGTTTACATTCTCCTCCGGTTCAAGAACCACGTCTTTTGCACGGAGCATGGCACGGATTTCACCGTAGGTCATTGCATAATCGGCATTGCCCTGGATGTTCAGATCCAATGTCTCGCTCTTCTTTGCAATACACGGCCCGATAAATACGGTGACAATCTCAGGATCCTCCGCTTTCAGCATTCTGGAAACACCGCACATCGGAGATACGGTGGTGGACATATTGTCTAAAAGTTCCGGGTAGTGCTGTTTAATCATGTTTACAAACGCCGGGCAGCAGGAGGTGGTCAGCTTCTTGCCCTCTTTATAGGCCTCGGCCCACTCGGCAGCCTCGGCAGAGGCCGTCATGTCGCCGCCCAGTCCAACCTCAATCATATCGGCAAAACCGACTTTTTTGAGAGCCGTTCTCCAGCTTTCAAATGTGATATCGGGACCGAACTGGCCTTCCGTGGCAGGCGCCAGCATAGCGACTACTTTCTTTCCTGCATTGATCAGGCGGATGACATCCACCATAAATGTCTTGGAACCAATTGCACCGAACGGACAGCTATGGATGCAGGCGCCGCACTGGATGCATTTCTTCTCATCGATCACACAGATACCGTACTCGTCATAAGTGATGGCGTCCACCGGACACACCTTCTTGCAGGGACGCTCTAAGTGGGCGATGGCGTTATACGGGCAGGCCGTCGCACATTTGCCGCACTCACGGCATTTGTCCGGGTCAATAAATGCCTTGTTGTTGCCCATTGTAATCGCTCCGAAGGGGCAGGAATTCTGGCAGGCCTTGCCCATACATTTACGGCAGTTGTCCGTAACCGTATAGGAAGCAATCGGACACTCCTCACAGGCCGCATTGATGACCTGCACGACGTTATTCGTATTTCTTCCCGTCGGGCATTTACCTTCTGCAAGGCGCACCCTCTGTCTGATTACTTCTCTCTCTTTATAAATACAGCAGCGGTAATGCGCCTGAGGTCCCGGAATCATCTTTCCCGGAAGTTCATCCCTCTTGTCATCCACCAGTTGATCTTCCCACGCCAGCTTCGCTACCTCGTAAAGTACATCATGCTTTAGCTTCAGTATTGTCGCGTCATTTGTTACCATTTTACGTATCCTCCTTAATAGTAAGTAACCGTAACTCTTTTTCCCATTTTTTCGACTGCCGTCATAAGCTGCCTCACCAGGTTCTGCCGGATTCCCAGGTCAAAGGGAAGTCCCGGATTCTGGTAAGCGCTGTTGATCGCTTTTCCCACATACAGTTGAAGCTCCGTACAGTCCTCTATCAGAATTTTCGCAAGCATGGACGCTCCATTGTTTTTGTCCAGCTCTTTGAAAAAGTCATAGCTTAAGTCTTTCTTTTCTACAAACCGGTTCAGTATATCGACGACACGGCTCAGCGTCAGGACGCCCTCCGTGACCAGGTTAATCCCCTCCATATAGGCAATCGGCGGGATCTCCGGGTCCGTGTAATCCATTGAAACCTTTAACGGCCTCCCAAGCTCCCTTGACAGGATGGTTGCGCTCGTTCCTCCCGAAACAATGCGCGATGCCGTCTCATCTTTCATAAATTCCCGGATAATTCTCTCATCATCGTCCCTGTCCACCGGCGGTCCGGTCATCAGGTGCACCGGCCTCCTGTCAATAATCTGCATGACAGCCACCGTGGTGTCGTCTCCCGGCTTTTCCTCATAGAGCTTATTGCATTCTTCACAGATTGCCGCAGCCAGACGGATGGAGGAAATCGGCCTCTCCCTCTGATTTGCCGCAAACTGCGCAATATCCTTCCACGGCCATCCGAAGGTCATGGATTTGCCCACTCCCGCATGGATGGTTCCGTCACTCATCAGAATCAGCGCATCGCCTTTTTTCACCGTAAAACGGAATTCATTAATCTCTTTGTCCTTGATCACTTTCGTGTTCTTCGGAATCTTTATGACCTCCCCGTCGCGGATAAAAATGCAGCGCGGGTTGTCGTATTCCACCAGATAAGCCTCCCCGTTATTGAACACCTGGAGAATGGAAAACGTGGCATATGCCACCTGCCTGATCTGGCAAATCGGGAGTGTCTGGACTATCGTTTCCACGCACTCTTCCAGGGCAGCGCCGTTTAAAAACATCGTTCCCAGTATTTTAGCCGTCAGTGTGGAAAGGATGTTGGCCTTCACACCGCTCCCCATCCCATCCGCCAGTATCATTACATCGGAATCTTCTGTCTTTAAAAGTTCCACCGTGTCTCCGCACAGAATCTCGGAATACTTATTCAGGCTCTTATAAGTGACATCTACGGTAATTCCCATTATCGGACCTCACTTTCGTTCCCATCGTCAATCAAAGAACAAAGTTTTGTAAGCGTCGTTTTCGTCTCTGCAGTGGTTTCACCCAAAAGCCCGGCGATTTCCTGGGCTACCATCATCTGTTTATAGATTACTTTCTGGGCAAGTTCAATTGTGGCCTTACGTTTTTCATACTCCTGCTGCTCCTGTTTCTCCTCCCGCGTCACGTCGATAAACGTCGCGATCACCAGATTCCCCTTGGAAATATAGGCAATATTCTGGATGGTAGCCAGGTTTAACTCAGGATAAATAACTTTTTTACTGTGGATACTTGTGTGGGTCCTGAATACCTCCTCCACGTCCTCCGTATCAATAAATTCTCCCAGAAGGTGTCCCTTCATCTCTTTGCGCTTCAGGCTGAAATATTTCTCCGACGCAGCGGAACACTCCAGAATTTTCATATCCTCATCAATAATCATGATAATATTCGGCGAAGTCTCCATCACCAGATGGGACAGCGACCTTGCCCTGTCATAGAGGTAGGGGATGCACATGTTTAGCTCCGCCTTCTTCTGGCAGACGGCAATCGCCTTGTCACGGCAGGTCGGATAACCGCAGGCTCCGCAGTTTAATTCCTGCTCCGGCCTGTTTTTGCCCGTCTTCTTAAGAATTTCCCGGATTTCCTCCTCGGTCGGCATAATCTCCTTCATGGCCCTGTTTTTAAAGGTGCGGGCAATGGAAACCTTCCTTGCCTTCTCATTCAGGGAAGACAAATCTGCCGCCTCCTTCGGAAGCATCTCCTCCAGATCCAGCTTCACCTTAAAGCTGGAAACCGTGGCCGCCGTGGCAGGTCCGTTGATGCAGCCGCCGTGGCAGGCGTTCATCTCTATAAAGCAGCCCTCCACTTCCCCTGTCGTCATGGCTTCGCAGACATCCAGGCAGTCCTTCACCCCGCTGACATAAAACTTGCGGTACTTGTCGTGACTCTGCTTGGTCGCCTCCACCGATGTGAGCAGGCCTCCACTGATTGGATAGCGCAGATTGGCCCCCAGATGGCGCTCATCGAAACCGGTGTCCTCACATTCGTTTATGGTTATTCCTTCATCCTTCAGCCATTCCTTCAGCTCCACAAAGGTGAGGACGGCGTCGGGCCTGACTGCCCTCATCTTTTCTTTCTCTGCAATGCAGGGACCGGCAAACACAATGCGGGCCTCCTCCCCATACTCTTCCTGCAGCATTCTCGTATGGATGCCCGAAGGAATCAGTACCGGGGCCAGATCGTCAATCAGCTCGGGATAATGGATTTCTATTAAATTCACTATGCTGGGACAGGCCGTTGAGATGATATTCTTCATCTCGCCCTTTTCCAGCAGCTTTACATATTCACCGGTCGCCATTGCGGCGGCCTCGGCCGTATCCCGCACATCCGTAAATCCCAGCTTCGTGAGCGCCGATTTCACCTGTCCCCTCGTCCCGTAGTTAAACAGACCAATATAGGCGGAGGAAAGCGACAGAATAACCGGTTTATCCTCCATGAGAAACTGCTTCACCTTATCCAGCTCGCTGGACATCTTCTTCGCCGACTGCGGGCAGCTTATCAGGCACTGGCCGCAGAGAATACAGCGGTTCGGCATAATATAGGCATGGCCGTCACGGATCATAATGGATTTTACTTCACAGTCGCGGACGCATTTATAACAGTGCTTGCACATTGCGGCTTTGAAATCAATTATCGGCATCTTATTCTCCTCTTATTTAAGCCGTCCTAAAATCTCTTTTTCAAAAAATTCTTCCGTTGTTTCCGGCTTTACGGAATATAATTCTCCATCCACCGTCACACAGACTCCCTTCAGACAATTGCCTGAACAGAAATCTCCGTTCAAATCCACCTGGCCGTCCAGCTTGTTGTCACTGACAAGCTGCTGAAGTTTTTTAATCACTTCTCTGGAGCCCTTCAGATGACAGGCACTTCCGATACAGATCGATACTCTCATGCTTAATCCTCCCTGAATTTTTCGTTTCTTTAACATTTATCGCCAGGACACTTCCGCGTTACTGTTCACTTCGTGTACAGCAGCCCTTTCGTCCTTTTCGTTTACCTTCCGTCGGCTGCACGGGACCCCTTTCCCTCCGCTGAAAAAGCTGTCGTTTTGTGCCGCCTTCCGGCTGTATTCATTATCTCATATTGTGATATTATTATCAATCGTTTCCGTTATGTTTTCTTGTATTTTTTTTAAGGCATTCCCTGAGTTTGCCACGATTTTTCACTATTTTCTTCAACTTTTAACAGTTTCTTTACAAAAAGGCAGTTCTCTCACTCACATCAAAAAGGAGACACCGTAAACCCCGCACAGGCCGGGTTACAACGCCTCCTTTTTGATGATGGCGGGCTGAGCGGGACATGCAGATTACCGCTCTTTCCCGTTGTCCGTCTGCTATTTTTCCGTCTTCGATTCCGCCTCCAGGCTATTTTGTAAAACGGTTCCCAGTCCGTCTGCATAACCATCAATCTCTTTATAGAGCTTCTTCACACTGTCAAGTTCCAGAATTTCATCAAAAAACCCGGTATCATAATTGATCATTGTCATTCCATTATCCGTCAGTAACTTCTTATTCGTTTCGTCAATCTCCAGCATCACGGGGCGCATCTGCGCAAGTGCTTCATCCACCGCCTCATTCAGCGCTTCCTGATATTCCGGCGCAAGCCCTTCATAGGCCTCCTTGTTGATGCATATTTGATTTGCATATAAAATATGGTTTGTGCAGGCCAATACGTTCTGGATCTCGTACAGATTCGCGCCTACTATCGTATCAGCCGCATTTTCCTCGGCGTCAATAATGCCGGACTGGAGTGCAAAGTAGACCTCCGACCATGCGAGGGGCGTCGGCTCCGCACCGATCGCCGTCCAGAATGCCATATGGTTGGAATTGCCCATCGTCCTGATCTGCATCCCCTTAAAATCGGCAAGTTTGCTGAGATCCCGGTTCGCGGTCGTCAGACGGTAGGTCGCATTCTGCAGAATCCCCAACAGATGTAATTTTGCCTCTTCATAGCCCAATGACAGCTTCTGGTGAAACTCGGAATCTCCGCTGTTAAACACGGCGTCAATGGTATCACCGTCGTACTTTGCAAAAACCATAGGGAGATCTAACGCCGCCAGGCTCGGAACGAATGGTACGACCGGGGCCGTCTGGGAAACCATTATCTGAATATCATTGTACTGCATCTGGCGCACCAGCTCCTCGTCATTGCCGAGTTCTCCATTGTGGAAAAGATCGATGGTGAGCTTTCCGCCTGTAATACGGTCCACATTTTCCGCCACTTTTTCAAAAAAAATCTGCCCGGCCGCTCCCTTTGAAATGGAATCGGCGCCAATCAGTTCCACCGGTTCCAAATCCTCAAATCCCGGCGCCCCCTTAATCTCCTGTTTCGTTCCGGTTTCCACACCGCCGCAGGCCGTAATCGACACTGCCATTGCCGCCGCAAGCGCGGCTCCCACTAAACTACGAATTTTGCTCATCTGCATTTTCCTCCTGTCGGATTTTCATTGCGGTTCAGAGATTTTCACACTTTCTATAATCTGTTCTGTTTGTACCCGACCACTATGCCGATATTATAGAGTATGCCGTTCGAAAATACTAATGGTGAATTTTCATGCAATACTGCTAAAATTCGCATAAATTTCTGTAAATTTTAACTTTTTCTTTGCACAGGCATATAAATATATCATAAGAGTCCGCAAAAAGCTGTTTAACATATTTGAGAGTACTACAAACAGCGAAAGGCACGCTTCGCAAACTTTTCATTGCCACTCAACAAAAAAGAGCTGCAAAATGGCACAAACACAATGGTGTTTCATGTCATTTTGCAGCTCTTTCCCTTTATCCGTCTGCTATTTTTCCCGTTTTGATTCCGTCTCCAGGCTATCCTGCAAAATACTTCCGAGGCCGTCCACGGATGCATCTATCTCCTTGTAAAGCTGCTTCACACTATCGAGCGCCAGCACCTCATCGAAAAATGCTTCGTCATATGTGATAATCCTCATTCCGTGTTCTTCAAGCGTCTTCCTGTTTGTCTCGTCAATCTCCAGAAGCATCCGGCGCATTTCTGTGTTCGCTTCATCCACTGCCTGTTCAAGCGCCTGCCGGTATTCCGGCGCCAGCTCCTCATAAGCCTTCTGGGTGATACATATCTGGTTTGCATAAAGGATGTGGTTCGTGCAGGCCAGAACCTTCTGTATTTCATACAGGTTCGCCCCCATTATGGTATCCGCCGCATTTTCCTGCGCATCCACGGTGCCGGACTGCAGCGCAAAGTAGACTTCGGACCACGCGAGAGGCGTCGGTTCTGCTCCGATGGCGGTCCAGAACGCCATATGGTTGGAATTGCCCATTGTGCGGATCTGCAGCCCCTTAAAATCCTTGAGTGTGGACAGATCCCGGTTGGCAGTGGTCAGGCGGTACGTTGCATTCTGCATGATGCCCAGCAGATGCAGGCCCGATTTTTCATAGCTCTCGGACAGTTTCCGGTGGAATTCGCTGTCCTCTCCGTTGAACACGGCGTCAATTGTGCCGCCGTCATATTTTGCAAAAACCATCGGCAGATCCAAGGCCGCAAGCTCCGGGACGAAAGAGACGGCGGGCGCTGTCTGGGACACGGTCAGGTGAATGTCGTTAAACCGCATCTGACGGAAAATCTCCTCGTCATTGCCGAGTTCCCCGTTGTGGAACAGATCCAGGGTCAGTTTTCCCCCGGTAATCCGGTCCACGTTCTCAGCTACTTTTTGAAAAAATATCTGTCCGGCCGCTCCTTTGGCATTGGCATCCGCGCCGATCAGAACAACCTGGTCCAGATGTTCAAATCCAGGCGCTCCCACAACCGTCTCCTCCTGGAACAGTTCCCCGCCGCAGGCCGAAAGAGATAGCGCCATCCCCACCGCCAGTAATGTCCCCATAATCACTCCCGTTTTTTTCATGTACAGTCTCCTCCTGTATCTTACCAATATTAATATTGCAGCCCGCCGTTGACATCCAGTATTTCTCCGGTTGTCCAGGCTGCATCATCGCTTCCAAGATAGGCAATCGCCGCCGCTATATCCTCCAGATCCCCCAGCCGTGGGATCCTTACACCCTCCGAAAGTTTTTCAATCTTATCCTGCGAAAGCGTTAAGAACATCCTCCCCTTTAAAGGCCCCGGCGCCACGCTGTTAACCGTGATATTCCACGGCCCCAGCTCATAGCCGAGAAGCTGTGTCATTCCCACTACCCCTGCCTTGGACGCCGCATAGTTGACCCCTACGCCGGGACGTCCCGTTCTGCCGCCAAGGGAAGATATCAGAACAATTCTACCATACTTTTGTCTTTTCATCATCGGAATAACCGATTTTGCCGAATGGAAAACTCCCGTCAGATTGATATTGATTACATCCTGCCAGTCTTTCTCGCTCATTTCATCGATTGGACAATGGCGGACAATGCCGGCCGTCGCCACCAGCACGTCGAGTTTTCCGAATTCCTTTACCGTAAAATCGGCGGCTTTCACGCAGTCCTCATAATCGCACACATTGCCCCGGACCACTTTAATCCTGCCGTCCTCAAATCCGGATTCCATCAGTTTCTTTTTTGTCTCCGCCAGACCCTCTTCCGATAGATCCGTAAGCACAACCCTGGCGCCCTCTAAAAGCAGCCGTTTTGCCGCCGCAGCCGCGATGTCGCCTGCTCCCCCTGTGATTAAAACAACTTTCCCATCAAATCGATTCATTTTCGTCCTCCCTCATACATCTCTTTGCCCACTTAAGCGCCTGCGCCGCATACGCCTCGTATCCCATCTGCGTTACCCGTTTTAAATTCGGTATTTCAAGTCCCCGGATGACATTCCGGTTGGGTATATTCATGATAATGTCACGAATGGGTACTGCCCCTTCTCCCGGATACAGCCGTTCTGCACGCCCCGTATGTACCAGACTCTCCCGAGCCTCCGGAATTTCCTTGCCGGCGTCGCACAGATGCGCACAGACAAACCATTCCGGCGGCAGCTCCGGCAGCTCGTTTATATTAACCCGGGAGCGGTAAAAGTGCAGGGTGTCTACAATAATGCCGACATTTTTCTTACCCGAAGCCAGAAGCAACTCCCTTGTCTCCTGCAGGTTCTTCACGCTGGACCAGGTGACAAATTCCAGATTGACTGTGATTCCGTAATTTCCCGCCAGCTCGCAGAGCTCACAGAATTTTTCCGTATAATATATCTTGTCGTCGGTCCAGATATTGGATAAGACATGGCGCACGCCAAGCTCGGCGGCCGCCTCCAGGCACGGCTCATATTCCCTGATATCGACGCCGTCAAAAATCCTGGTATTCTCAATCCCGTCTATCTCAATTCCGGTCTCCCGGACGGCCTGTTTTATTTCCGAAAAAAGTTTCCTGTCCTTTGCAATATCAAACGTCTTTTCCCCCTCCACGCCCATCGGTATCGTCCGGAGCGCGACGGAATCATAGCCAGTCCGGGCCGCAATCCGGATCATCTCCGGCGGAGGACAGGTAATATCGGTCAGATGTACGAGCTGATATTTTTTATTCATTGTTGTATCCCTCTTTTCTCTATATTCTTCGTGTTAAAGCTTCACCTTCCCCGCGGCTTTGTGGTATAATGTGCACAAATTGGACATTATACCTGCGCATCCCGGTTTCTCCTTACACTGCAAAAATCCGGGTGCTGATTTCATCCAAAACGGAGGAAGGAAAATGAATCTTCAACAACTGCGTTATTTCCAGGCGATTGCACAACTGGAGAGCTACACAAAAGCATCCCGGAAGCTGCTGATTGCACAGCCAAGCCTCAGCCACTCCATCGCCGATCTGGAAGCCGAGCTTAATGCCCCTCTTTTTTACAAGATTGGCCGCGGCATCAGGATTACGGAATACGGCGAACGTTTCCTGATCCATGTCAATAAAATTCTGAGTGAACTCGATCTCGCAACTTCGGAAATACACAGCATGCTGAATTCTAACAGCGGTAAAATCCGTATGGCTGTCGGTTACACACTCCAGAGCCATTTCATTCCGGATATGATAAACCGTTTCCATCAGAACCCGGAAAACCATCTCGTCCAGTTTGAGTTTATCGATCAGCACGCTGCCATGATGGAAAATGCATTTCACCAGAAAGTAATCGACCTGGGCTTTGGCGCCAGGATCCCCAGTGATAAGATTGAATTCTACCATCTGTTCGACGAGGAACTGATTGCGATTGTACCGAACAATCATCCTCTTGCAGTGGCCGAATGTGTTACGCTGCCCCTCCTGCTTAAAGAACCGCTTATTTCCTACACCCGGAACTGCGGTACCCGTTACTGTCTCGACGAACTATTTGAACGTTTTCATCTCACTCCCCATATTCTGCAGGAGGCCGAGAATGAGAAGATGATTGCCGCCGCCGTTTCTTCCGGCCTGGGCGTGGGGATTATCCCGCGCGTTCCCGAACTTCAGGTTCTAAATGTAACCCCGCTGGTTCTCGAATCATCGGCACTCAGCCGTCCCCTTTATTTAAGCTGGCCCAAAAACGAGTCACTTCCGCCGTTTGTACGCAATTTCAGAGACTATGTCATTGCCCGGATGGAGGAAGCAGGAGGTTCCCATTCCAGTTCTTTCTGATGATCATCATAGCCCTATTATAGGGGAACACGTGCGGGAATACTAATATTACATTCCAATATAACGTATTCGTTTTCCGCATAGGTTTTTCTGTTGCAGTTTCCAGGGACGCCCTTGTTTTTTCTCCCTCTATCCTGTATAGTAACTGGTGTAACGGCGCGGCCGCATCCATTCGGTGCTGCCGTGACGGCACGCTTTATCACGCTCACTCCAAAGCTCTGCCCGTTTCTTCTTCGGAACGGCTGAACCGGCTGAGGGGGAAGCCTGAGAATCGTAATCCCACTGTTTGTTCCGGATTTCTTTTTCCGGCTGTTCCCCGTCAGATGTCTCGGTTTGAGTTGTGAGCATTTACTTTATCCACACCACAAAAAAGAGAGGACTGAATCAATTATGAAAAAATTATTACCTGTTTTTATGGCTCTTGCCATGACCGCAGCTTCCCTTGCAGGCTGCTCCTCCAATAACCAGACCGCTGAAACCACGGCCGCCGAAAGCCAGACACCGCAGGCCGAAACCGGTGAAAGCAGTGAAGTTTCACCGTCGGACGAAGCAGCAGCGCCGGCCGAAGAGACACAGGAAACTTCCGACGGTTCCTCAGAAGGAGCCATACGCGTAGGCTCATTAAAAGGACCTACCTCCATGGGACTCGTCTCCCTGATGAATTCCAACTCCTCCGCCAATCAATATGATTTTAAGATGGTCACCGCCGCCGATGAACTGGTCGCTTCCGTTGCCTCAGGCAAGCTGGATATTGCCCTGGTTCCCGCCAATGTGGCAAGTGTCCTGTATAATAAAACGGAAGGCGGCATTTCCGTGATCGATATCAACACATTGGGAGTGCTCTATATTGTTTCTTCCGATGATTCCATCAAATCCGTTGCCGACCTGAAGGGTAAAACCGTTTATCTGACCGGAAAGGGCACGACTCCCGACTACGTCATCAAGTACCTGCTAAAGGCAAACGGCCTTGCAGAGACCGATGTAACATTAGAATATAAATCCGAGGCCACCGAAGTTGCGGCCGTGTTAAAAGAAAAGCCGGATGCCATCGGCCTGCTTCCGCAGCCGTTTGTAACTGTGGCCTGCGCCCAGAATGAAGCGCTGAAGATTGTGCTTGATTTGACCGCAGAGTGGGATAAGGTACAGGGCGAGGACGGCAGCCGTCTTGTGACGGGCGTCACGATTGTCACAAACGATTTCCTGAAAAAGAATGAGGACGCCGTAAAGGTATTCCTCTCCGACCACAAGGTTTCCGCCGAAGCCGCTGTTTCAAACCCGGACACCGCCGCCGAGCAGATCGTACAGGCAGGCATTATTGAAAAGGCGCCGATTGCCAAAAAAGCGCTTCCCTACTGCAATATCACCTTCATTGAGGGCGCGGAGATGAAGGCCGCCCTGGCCGGTTACCTGAACGTCCTGTTTGAACAGGATCCGAAATCCGTAGGCGGTAAACTCCCGGCCGACGGTTTCTATTACACAGCGAAACAGTAAAAACGAGAAACAGTAAAAACGAAATTCCTACCCGGAGACAGCAGAATATGAATACCCAGAGTAACGGAAACACAACAGCAAAATCAAACAGCAAAAGAATCGCCGGAAAAGCCGTAATACTTATTTTCTGGCTCGTCCTGTGGCAGGTATTATCTGCCGCAGTCAATAATTCCATCATATTTGTGGGGCCGGCCGATGTGCTGGCCTCCCTGTCCTCCCAGATTGGCACCTTTGATTTCTGGAAGACCATCGGCCTGTCCTCCCTGCGCATCTGTGCGGGATTTACCGCCGCATTTTTCTGCGGGATTCTGACGGGCTGCCTGGCCTTCCGCTTTTCTTTCCTGGATGAACTTCTGGCCCCGGTGATGCTCCTTGCCAAGTCCATCCCTGTGGCCTCCTTTGTCATCCTGGCCCTGATCTGGACCGGCTCGGAAAATCTGTCGGTCTTTATCGCATTCACGATTGTCCTTCCGATGCTTTACACCGCAACGCTGTCGGGCCTCAAAAGCTCCGATGAAAAACTGCTTGAGATGGCGCGTGTCTTCCGCCTCTCTTTCTTCAGGAAAGTAAAGGCCGTATATCTGCCCGCCCTGCTGCCCTATCTGCTGACCAGCGTCAGGACGGCCCTTGGAATGAGTTTCAAGTCCGGCGTTGCCGCCGAGGTCATCGGCGTTCCCAGCTATTCCATCGGCGAGAAGCTCTATATGTCAAAGATTTACCTCGATACGGCCGGGCTTTTTGCCTGGACCCTTGTAATCATAGCCGTCACCTTTTTCTTTGAGCGCCTGTTCCTGCTCTTAATCGGCTCTCTGGGCAGAAACAACAGGGATAATGCGGCCTGAACGGTACGGTACGGCCTTTTCCCTTTCGCCGGACTGCGCTGCAGGTACCGAAGCGTCCACACTTCAGGAGGTTTTTAATGGAACTGATACTCGACAATATCACAAAATCATACGGCTCCCTGCCTGTTCTCTCAGGCGTCAGCCTGAAAATCGCATCCCCGGACATCTTCTGCCTGATGGCTCCGTCGGGAATGGGCAAGACAACGCTGTTCCGCCTGATCCTGGGACTCGAAAAGCCCGATTCCGGCACAATTATTTCCTCACCCGAAAAAATCCGTTTTTCTGCGGTATTCCAGGAAGACAGGCTGATTCCCGAATTTACCCCTCTGGAAAATGCCGCCCTCGTCCTGCCCGGACGCGCCGACAAGGACCGGCTTTTCAAAGAGATGGCAAGACTGCTGCCCGAGGAGGCTTTAAACCGTCCCGTCTCTACCCTGAGCGGCGGCATGAAGAGGCGCTGTGCATTGCTGCGCGCCCTGCTGGCTCCCTGCGATATGTTTATTTTCGACGAACCGTTCACCGGCCTCGATGAAAAAACAAAAGACAGGGCCATCCGCTACCTTCTGGAAAAAGCAGACGGACGTCCTGTCCTCTTATCCACCCACGACCGGAACGATGCCGGCCTGCTGGGCGGTAAAATAATTACTATTCAACGGGAACTGCCTCAGGAGCATGTCTGAGCTGTTTCCCCAAATTCTCAATTCCGAGCCACTGCGCGTGTGAACAGATATTCCCTGAGTTTGCCGACATCCCCGTCCGCGAAACAGTATCCCTGCATCCCGCAGGCCGCCGCACCATCTATGTTGGCCTGAATGTCGTCAATGAACAGGGATTCCTCCGGCAGGATGGAAAATTTCTCAAACAGACGGTTAAATATCTCCGGCTCCGGTTTCAGCAGCTTCTCTTCCGCCGATACAAGAACGCCGTCAAAATATTCAATCCCCGGGATCCGGTTTTCAAAAACCCTCAGCCTCAGTGAGGCATTGGAACAGAGATAAATCGATAAGCCCGCTTCCTTAAGCTCCTTCACAAGCTCCTCCATCCCCGGTTTCGGCTCAATATTGAACTCGTGCCAGTGAGCCAGGCTCAGCCGCGCCAGTTCCCTTGTCCGTTCATCCGGAAGTCTTTCCTGTACGCGCCTAAGCGCCTCCCCCTCCTCGATGGTTCCCCGATCTAAAAGAGTCCACTCCTCAGCAAAAAACAGTTCTTTTTCCATCAGCTCCACGTCCTCTTTGGCCTCTGTAAACTGCCAGCATACCCTGGCCGCCTCATAATCCAGCAGGACACGTCCCATGTCAAATACAATATTTTTAATCATTTCTTCCTCCTCTCAAGAAAGAATCCGGCCCGCAGCGGGTCGCTGCGGCGATATCATTCCTTATTGCCGCAGTGCGCATCCTCCGCGGAGCGGTTATGAAAGTCCCTGGCCTTTTCCCACCGTAAAGTAGAGAATCAGCAGGATAACGGCCGGAGCCACAAAGCGCACAATAAATTCCCATGCTTTTCTGATGCTGAACGGATAAGTTCCGCTTGAACTGATTTCCCCGGATGCCTTGCCCTTTCCCCAAATCCAGCCTGCAAAAATACAAAAGCAGAGCGCTCCCACCGGAATCATCAGGTTATCGGTGAACTTTTCCATCACCGCGTTCATCGGCAGCATCTGAAGTCCCTTTGAGAAATCAAACCAGGGCAGGTTGATGTTTCTCGACTCCATCTGGGAAAGGGAGTATCCTGCGCTCAATACGGTCATCGGCACGGACAGGATAACCGTCGCTTTCAGCCTGGACACCTTCCACTCCTCCGTGATGAAAGCCACACAGCTCTCCAGAATGCTGATTGCGCTGGTGAGCGCCGCCAGAAAGAGGAGTACGAAAAAGAACAGGCCGAATATCCGGCCTCCCGGAAGTCCGTCAAACACCTCCGGAAGAGCCATAAAGGCAAAACCGCCGCCCATACCGAGCCCTTCCGCTCCAAGTGTCACAAATACGACAGGGACAATTGCAAAAGCGGCCAGAATGGCTACCAGCGTGTCCAGCACGCAGATCCATGCCGCACTCTTTACGAGATTATCCTTCTTCGGCACATAGGAGCCGTAAGTGACCATGATACCCATTCCCACGGAAAGGGAAAAGAATGCCTGGCCCAGCGCTCCTACAAGCGTGTCCCGGTTAAAGCTGCCCGGTTTGATGGTGAGCATATAAGAAAGTCCCTCTTTTGCGCCGGGGAGCGTTACGGATCTCACCGCGCAGGCAATCAGAAGGATGAACAGAGCCGGCATCAGAATCTTGCTGACCCTCTCGATTCCCTCGGATACCCCCTTAACCACCACGTAAATGCAAAGCACCAGAAATACAAGTCCCCATACAAGGGGCTGCACCGGTTTACTGATAAAATTCACAAAATATTCCTGGTAGGACACGGCTCCGCTTCCAAAGCCCGGTTCCACCAGATAGGCAAAGACGTACTTGAGCACCCATCCGCCCACCACACTATAATAAGACATAATGACAAAAAGTGTCAATACGCCGATTCCGCCTGCAAAGGTCCACTTCTTGTTAAGCTGATGGAACGCTCCCACCACATTCTTCTGGGTGGCCCGTCCAATTGAAAGTTCAGCCAGCATGACGGGAAATCCAATCAGAGCAACAATCACGATATAGGAAAGCAAAAAAGCTCCTCCCCCGTACGCTCCCGTCTTTCCCGGAAACTTCCAGATATTTCCCAGACCCACGGCAGAACCTGCCGCCGCCAGTATAAACCCCAGATTACTGGCCCACTGGCCCCTTCTCTGACTCATGATAATCATACCCCCTGAACAAAGTTTATTTTGTTTCTCCGCCGCATTCATTCCCTCTCGTTTTGTACTCCCGGGGAAAACATCCTGCAAACAGACGCACGTCTGCTATAATATCAGATTTCCGTTTAAAAGTCCATTTTCAGCCGGCATCCAAGACATACGAAATAGTTATCGAAGGTATAACCTGAGGATATCTATTGTCTTTTCACCGCGGAGTATTGTATTCACATCACATACATTTCCGAACGTTCCTCCTTCCCTTCCGTATATTTTTTATTTTCTCCGGCCAACATTCTCTAATGCCGATATTTCTCCTGTTCCGGAAAAAGCCCGGTTTTACCGCCTTTTTCCCACCGTATAT
>CATWBR010000006.1 GCA_958349075.1 uncultured Clostridium sp. | reverse complement strand
GCTCACTGTCTGGATTTTTTTGTATATAAAAACAGGTGTTACCAGTCAGGGAGCGGGTGGAAACAAGAATAAAGGCAGGGAGGTGTTCAGGAAGAAGTTTCGGTTGGATCAATGATATTTAATCTGTTACAATACTAACAATAGGGTGATATATCATTCTATATAAAAAATAAAGGAGAGGTGCACAAAATGGAACCAGTGGAAGTTAGGGATATGTTGTATATTCTGGCGGTCTGTGAAGAGCGGAGCTTTTCGCGGGCGGCGGAAAAGTATTATATCACGCAGCCGGCGCTCAGCAAGATTGTAAAACGTGTGGAGGGAAATCTGGGAACACAGATTTTTGACCGTGGATCCGTACCGCTTAAAGTGACGCCGGAAGGTGAAGTCTTTGTGGAGTATTTCAGAAAAATGCAGGAGATTCAGGAAGAGATAGAATCGTACTGCAATGAAATGCGCCGCCATCGGAAATCCGATTTGAATATAGGGGCCCCGTCTTTTTTCTGTACATACGTTCTTCCGCCGCTGGTCGCGGCATTCAGGCTGGAGAATCCTGGAATTAACATCAAACTGATAGAGACAAATGACAGCGATTTGAAAAAATTCCTCCAGGCTGGAATCGTGGATTTGGGTATCTCGGTAGAACCCAATATGCCGTCTAAATTTAATTCCATTGTTCTGAAAAAAGAAAATATCATCCTGGCGGTCCCCAGCGCACTGGAGATTAATAAAAAACTCCGGCAGCAGGCCGTTTGCTATGGGGACATCTGCAACGGCCGTTTTCTGTCGCCCGAGCTTCCCAGTGTGCCGATGGAAGTATTTTCAAAAGAGAATTTTCTGTTCTTAAAGAGAGGCAATGATATGCACCGGCGCGGACTGAAGATCTGCCGGGATGCCGGATTTGAACCGACCATCGTAATGGAGATGGATCAGCTTATCAGTGCATATTACCTTGCCGGCACCGGTTCGGGAATCACATTCATCAGGGCCAGCATCCCCTATTATGTGGGACCGTCGGAAGAGCTGACCTTTTATAAGATTTCCCATCCGGATACGAGCCGTGAACTGAGGGCCTATTACAACAACGAGCAGTGCACCGCTCTGCAGAAAATATTTGTCGAATATCTGAAGAACAGCCCGATGCCGGGGTAAGCTTGTCCGCTACTATTCCGTTTTCGACATAAGTATATGTCCCCCTGTCTATTGGATAATATATCGCCCCAATGATAAGATCAGGATAACGAAATATTAATTGAAAGGATCAGGAGGACAGGTAGATATGACAATAGCAGAGAAGTTTGAAAAGCTTGGAATTGACAATGCTCCAGGGCAGGAGAGCCTTCAAAAGTCTGCGGAGCTGGAATTCAGGGGAGAGAAGCTTACGGGGCCGCTGGTGGATTTTTCCCACGGGGATGTCGATGCGCATGAACCGACGCCGGGAAGCTTTGATGTGTTTGCGGAGGGCGTGAAGGCAGGAGCCGCCCAGGCCTATACGCCGTACCGGGGTAAAAAGAGCGTGCTGGAGCAGGTGGCGTCCCGTTTGGCGGCTTTTACAGGAGCCGGAATCGATCCGGAGCAGAATCTCATCCTGACTCCCGGCACACAGGGAGCGTTATTTTTGGCAATGGGGAGCAATATCCTGCCGGGCGACAGGGTTGCCGTCGTTGAACCGGATTATTTTGCAAACAGGAAAATGGTAGAGTTTTTTCACGGTGAACTGGTGCCTGTTTTGATGAATTATGAGAACAGGGAGGAAGGTTCAGGGATTGATCTTAAGGCGCTGGAAGCGGCTTTTAAGGATGGGGTAAAGATCTTCCTTTTCTCTAATCCCAACAATCCGGTCGGCTGCGTGTATTCCTATGATGAAATCTGCCGGATAGCGGAATTGGCCGCGGAATACGGCGTCACACTGATCGTGGATGAACTTTATTCCCGCCAGGTTTATTCAGATGTAACCTATTCACATCTCTGTGCACAGAAGAGGATACCGGATAATCTGATTACCATCATGGGTCCGTCTAAGACAGAGTCACTGAGCGGATACCGTCTGGGCGTGGCTTTTGGAACGGCCGAGATTATCGAACGGATGGAAAAGCTTCAGGCTATCATGGCTCTCAGGTGCAGCGGCTACAACCAGGCGGTCTTTACCACATGGTTTAACGAGCCGGATGGCTGGATGGAAAACAGGGTAAAGAACCATCAGGAAATCCGGGATGCAATTATGGAAAAGCTCTCCGTGGTTCCGGGCGTGTATGCCAGACCGTCGGACGGCGGCAGTTATCTCTTTATCACAATTCCGGAGCTGGATGTTTCACTCCATCAGTTTATCAGAATTGCCCGTGAGATGGCTTCCGTGATTGTCACGCCGGGCACGGAGTTCGGGCCCCAGTATATCCATCAGTTCCGGATTAATTTTTCACAGGATAAGGAAAATGCGGTAGCGGCAATTGAGCGGCTGCTCATACTGATGGAGAGGTACCGCAAAGAGAAGTAAAAGTGTATCAGCTCAATATGAGGGACAAAGGAGGAAGGCAGAGGAATGAAAGTTGCATTTTTAGGCGGAGGAAAGATTGGCAGGGCCATGATTCAGCATGTGCTGGACAGACAGGATGTGGAGATTGCATTTGTGTATGATCCGTTTTTAAAGGCGGGAGATCTGGGTGGCGTTAAGGTGGCTGCCGAACTGGAAAAGGGGATGTTTGAGGGTCTTGACCTGGTTGTCGAGTGTGCGAATGCGGAGGTGGCTGCATCCAATCTGGAGAATGTGCTGCCCTGCTGCAGTTTTATGCCCTTTTCCATGACGGCATTCCGGGACGACGGACTCAGGGCAAAGGCAGAGGAACTCAGTAAAAAGTACGGTACAAATGTATTTCTTCCCCACGGGGCAATTCTCGGTCTGGATGGGATTTTCGACGGTCGTGAGGAGCTTACGCAGGTGACGGTGGAAACGATCAAGAATCCGAAGAACCTGGGCCGTGACGATACGGAACTGACCGTCCTCTATGAGGGACCGACAAGAAAAGCAACGGAACTTTATCCAAAGAATGTAAATGTCCATGCGGCTATTGCACTTGCGGGCATCGGCTTTGACCGCACCTGGTCGAAAATTACGGCAGACCCGGCAGTCAATACGAATACTCATGTGATTCACCTGGCTGGGCAGGGAATTGATTTTACAATCCGTGTTTCTAGTTTCTCCGAGGGTGGGGTTTCCGGGAAATACGTACCTCTTTCAGCCTGTGGAAGCCTGGAACGCGTGCTCGGGGGAGCCGGATTCCGGTTTGTATAAAAAGTTTAGGCAGAAGAGGGGGAGAGGTTATGAAAGCAGCGTTACGCTGGCTGGATCAGCACTTTGAGGAGGTGCTGATGGCAATCTTTTTATGCGGGATTGTAGTGATGATGACAACGCATGTATTTTTCCGGTATGTAGTGAAGGCTCCGCTCACCTGGTCGGAGGAAGCTACCCGGTATATGTTTATCTGGTTTGTATTTATGGGCATCAGTTATGGAATCCGGAATGGAACACACATCAGAGTGAATATTATTGAGGTGCTTTGCCCCAAAGTAATTCCTATATTCAGCCTGATTCAGGATGTGGTGGGAGCGCTGTTTATATTTTATCTGCTCCCTGCCGCACTTCGCTCCATGCAGCAGCTCGCGGCCCGTCACCAGACCTCCGCGGGGCTGCATCTTCCAATGGTTTTTGTTTACGGCGCGCTTATGGCCGGACTCTGTATCAGCGTGATCCGTATTATTCAGAAGTTTTATGGACGCTTCAGAAAGCCGGCTCATAGGAACGGCACAAAACAGGAAGTGAGGGATGCGGTATGATTGGTGTCATGTTTATTATTTTTATCCTTTTTTTGGTACTTGGAATTCCAATTGCATTCAGCGTAGGGTGGGCGACCCTGTCGGTTCATCTGATGAACCCTGCTTTTACCTGTGATGCGGAGTATTTCTTCAAAACAATGGTAAACGGCATGGATTCATACGTCCTGCTGGCAATTCCGCTTTTTATGCTCTCATCCAGCATTATGGCGGAAAGCGGTATGTCCAACCGGCTGTTTGACTTCTTTTCCTATTTCTTTGGAAATATCCCCGCAGGACTGCCCATCGCGGTCGTAGTCACCTGCCTGTTCTATGGGGCCATCTGCGGTTCCGGTCCAGCTACGGTGGCGGCGATTGGAACGATGTGCATCCCGCTTTTGACCAGGCTTGGATATGAACGTGATTTTGTTACTGCAATGATCGCGGTGGCGGGAGGCCTGGGAGTAATTATTCCGCCCAGTATCCCATTTATTACATACGGACTGGCTACCGGCGCATCCATCGGTGATCTGTTCATTGCAGGTTTTGCGCCCGGCATACTGATTGCTCTGTGCCTGATTGCCTATATTATTTTCTATTTTATGCGCCGTGACAACACCAACCTTCAGATTGCTGAGAATACGAAAAAGCTGAGGGAAAAAGGATTTAGCCATATTTTAAAGGAGAGCTTTTTTGCTCTGCTGGCTCCGGTTATCATCCTGGGAGGAATCTATGGCGGCATCGTCAGCCCCACCGAGGCGGCGTGCGTGTCTGTGGTGTACGCCCTGCTCATCGGCGTAGTGGCCTACCGTGCCATAAACCTGAAGAAACTGGCGGGCTGCCTGATCGATACGGCCCGTACGGCAACGCCGGTTATGCTTATTTTGTCCATCTGTATTGTATTCGGACGTGTGCTCACGATACTGAATCTTCCGCAGATGCTGGCTGCCTATGTGGTCGGACATGTACAGAGTAAGATTGTGGTATTGCTGGTCATCAACCTGTTTCTGCTCTTTGCAGGAATGGTTATGGATACGGTCCCCTGTATTTTGATTCTGGCGCCGATAATGCTGCCGATTGTACAGCAGTACGGTGTGGATCCGATTCATTTTGGAGTACTTATGACGGTCAATCTGGCAATCGGTTTTGTAACTCCGCCTATCGGCACCAACCTGTTTGTCGCCAATTCCCTCACTCAGATTCCGATCACCAGAATTGCAAGACATGCGATACCGTTTATTGCAATGTTCCTGTTTGCTTTGATGCTGATCACCTATATTCCTCAAATCACGATGTTCTTACCGAATTTGCTGGGATGATAGCTGCAGTTTATGAACATAAAAACGGCAGTGCGCTGTTGCCGCACAGCCCTCACAATGAAGGAGGAAGAAATGAAAAAACGTTTAATGTCTGTTCTTGCTGTTGTCACCTCTCTGACACTGGCTGCCTGCGGAGGTTCCACCGGCTCGGCGAAACCTGCCGGCTCGGGTGATTCAGTCCAATCTGCCGAGACACAGAAGGCCGCTTCCGGCGGTGAGGCAATTACGATCAACATCGGCCATGGCGGCGCCGAGAGTACGGCCCAGCAGGTAGGCTGCCTGGCTCTTAAGGATTATCTGGATAAAAATTCGGGCGGAGCTTTTGCAGTAAATATCTACCCGAACAACTCGATGGGAAATGATGATGAGCTGTGCCAGATGGTGCAGAGCGGAAACCTGGAGATGTGCCTCGCGAATTCCATTATCGTTAACTACGTGGATGACGGCGTAATCTATGACCTTTTCTATAACTTTAACAATATTGAAGATGTAAAGAAGAAATATATGGAGGATGAGAATTTTCTGAGTGTCATGCGTGAGAAGTATTCCGCAGCAGGTTTCTGGCTGGGCGGCTACAGTGTCCATGGATTCCGTGTGGCTACGGCGAATAAACCAATCACCAGTCCCGCCGATCTGAAAGGCCTGACATTCAGGGTTATGCAGAACGATCTTCACATTGAGGGATGGCAGTGTATGGGCGCAACCCCGACTCCGTTTTCTTTCAGCGAACTTTATACGGCTCTGCAGCAGAAAACCATCGATGCGCAGGAGAACCCGATTGAGCTGATTTATTCCCAGAAGTTTTATGAGCAGCAGACGCACATTACAAAGACAAACCATCTTCAGCAGACACAGCAGTGGCTGGTAAGCCAGAGTTTCTATAACGGTCTGTCCGATGAAAATAAGAAGGTTCTGGATGAGGCGATTACCGCTGCCTGCGAGGCTGCCACAAGCTACGCACTCGACAATGAGGCTGCCTGGACAAAGGAGATTGAGGATTACGGCTGCACGATTGTGGATCTTACCGATGAACAGAGAGCAGCATTCAAGGAGGCCGTGGCGCCCGAATGGGACAGTGTCAAAGCCAAGGTTTCCCCTGAGGTATGGGAGGCATATACAAAATGAGAATTCTGATCATTAACCCGAACAGCGATGAACACACCGATGAGGTGATGGCGAAAAAAGCCGAGAATCTTGCACTTCCGGGGGTGGAGGTGGATGTGAGGCATATGACGAAGGCCCCCAGGCTGGTGTGCTCCTATGAGGATCAAGCCGTCTCAGGAGCGGAGATGATGGAACTTGTCCGCTCTGCCGGTGATTACTACGATGCATATATTGTGGCCTGCCATTCGGATCCCAATCTCGATCTGGTCAGGGAGATTGCAGGAAAGCCGGTGGTGGGAATTGCGGAGGCATCCCTTAAGCTGGGAGCGGCAATGGGAAACGGTTACGCGGTTATTTCGCCGTCGCCGAATTCCATTTCCAAAAAGATTGCCCTTGCCCATAAATACCATTGTGACGGACTGTTAAGAACAATCAAGGTCACAGAGAGCGGCAGTAACGAGGACCTGCTGAAAGCGGCCAGGGAAGCGCTTGGTGAGTTCTGTGTGGATGCAATTGTACTTGGCTGTGCCAACTATGCGGGAGCGGACGGTTATATTGAACGGGAACTTGGCGTGCCGGTACTGGACGGAGTGGCCTGTGCTTTAATCATGGCATCCGGACTGGTGCATTACCGCATCTGTAAAGGGAAGTATTAAATGACAAAGAACTGTGGATGACGGCCTGCGGGCTGTTTATATAGGCTGTATAGAGGAGGATATAATCATGTTGGATCTTGCGGTAATTAACGGTTTTGCCTTTATTGAAGGCGGATTCAGAAAAGCGGATGTAGGAATTAAAGATGGAAAAATTGCCATGGTAGCGGAGCCGGGCTGTCTGCCCGAGAGTGCGCGCACCATAGACGCGTTGGACAAGCATGTGCTGCCGGGGGGCATTGATACTCATGTACATTACCGGGATCCCGGTCATGCGGAGAGGGAAACGTTCAAGGTGGGGACACGTGCGGCGGCAGCAGGCGGCTGTACCACATTTTTCGAGCATCCCATTTCGATCCCGCCTCAGTATAATGCCGAAATTCTGCACAACCGTGTGGATCTGTGCAAAAAGGGAAGCTGTGTAGATTTTTGCTTTTTCGGTGCGGCAGGCGGAGAGTTCCCGGAGGAGATAGAACCATTGTCCCATGAGGGCGTTGTGGCTTATAAAACGTTTCTTCACGAAGCACCGGAGGGGCGTGACGCCGAGTTTAAGGGCCTTACAAGCGCCAACAACGCGCAGCTGATGAGAGCCCTGGAAGAGGTGAAAAAGACGGGTCTGACGCTGGCGGCCCATGCGGAGGATAATGAGCTGGTGAGCGGTAATATTAAACGCCTGAGGGCGGAGGGGCGTGTGGATTATCTGGCCCACTGCGAGTCACGTCCTCCCATTGTAGAGATTGAGGCGATTGCTAAAATGCTGCGTTTCGGCAAGGAGGTGGGCTGCCCGGTGGAGCTGGTGCATGTTTCCACCTGCGGCGCCATGGAACTGGCTAAACAGGCCAGGGCGGAGGGACAGAAGGTGTTTGTGGAGACCTGCCCTCATTACCTGCTTTTAGATGAGAGCTACGTTGAAAAATACGGCCCGTATGCAAAATGCAACCCTGCACTGAGGAAAAAAGAGGAAGTTGACAAATTATGGGAGTATGTGCTGGACGGGACTGTTGACTTTATCGGCAGCGACCACAGCCCGTTCCTCGTATCGGAAAAGGAGACGGGAAACAAAGATATTTTTGTGGCTCCGTCCGGATTCCCGGGAATTGATCTGCGCCTGCCGCTGATGGTGACTGAGGCCAAGAAAGGCCGCCTGAGCCTGGAAAAAGTCGTGGAACTCTGCTGTGTCAATCCCGCGAAATGTTTCAACCTGTTTCCACAGAAGGGAACCATTTCCGCAGGAGCGGACGGCGATCTGGTGGTAATCGATTTAAACCGTGAGGTAGTCTGCCATGCAAAAGACAGCTATTCCCAGGCCAGAGACATCTCCAAGGTATACGAGGGCTGGAAGCTCGGCTGTTCTGTGGACTATACAGTGGTCCGTGGCCGTGTAGTGATGGAAAACGGAGTTGTGGATGAAAGTGCGGCGGGATGGGGAGAATTCGTCAAACCGGTTTTAGCTGAATAACCATATTGGCAGAGTAAGGAAGGCACATGGAATGAATCAGGTCAAAGAAATACTGGCGGCCATCGGCATGGCCGGGAAAAATGAGGACGGCTCGTATACGCGAAGCTGCTACAGCCCCGAGTACTTTAAAGTTCTGGATATTGTAGAAGGGCAAATGCGGGAGCTTAATCTGGAAGTAAGCAGGGATGCGGCTGGAAATATTCACGGTTTTCTTCCCGGAACGGAGAAGGGCCTTGGGAGCATTATGATAGGTTCCCATCTGGATACCGTTCCCTCCGGCGGTCTGTTCGACGGCGCCTACGGTGTGGCCGCGGGCCTTGAGGTGGTGCGCCGGTTGAAGGAAGAGGGCAAAAGCCTGCGTCATCCGCTGGAACTGTATGGTTTTAATGCGGAGGAATCGGGTCCGATCGGCGGAACCTTTGGCAGCCGTGCCGTGGCGGGCCTGGTCGACCCCGAACAGCCCGGCCTTTCGGAGGCGCTTCGGGAATATGGTCATACCGTACAGGAAATCCTGGACTGCCGGAGAGATCTTTCAAAGGCAAAATGTTATCTGGAACTTCATATTGAACAGGGAGATCTGCTATTTAATGAGGGACTTGAGATTGGCGTGGTGAGTGGGATTGTGGGAATCGTACGGTATCGGGTGACGGCCTTCGGGCACAGCAATCACGCGGGAACCACGATGATGAAAAACCGGCGTGACGCCATGGTGGCTATGGCGCGGCTGATTGCCGCGGCCGATGAAAGGTGCCGCAGGATTGATGACACCCTGGTGCTGACCGTGGGAACGATCGAGTGCCGTCCGGGTTCTGAAAACGTAATTCCCGGGCTGGTGGAATGCACCTTTGAGATGCGCCACATGAAGAAAGAAAAGACGGACGAACTGATTGAAGAAATACAGAAAATTGCCGCAGGGATCGATACTGTGGACTTTGAAATAACTAAGAAAATTGATAAGGGTTCAGTGGCGTGCGACAGTCGTCTGATGCAGGTGATCACTCAGGCAGCGGAGGAAGCGAAGATCAGCCATATCGTTATGCCCAGCGGGGCGGGGCACGATGCCAATCCGATGGCCCACTGCCTGCCGGTTGGGATGATCTTTGTGCCAAGCAGGGACGGACTCAGCCACTGTAAGGAAGAATGGACAGAAACAAAAGACCTGGAAAACGGTGCGGAGATTTTATACAGGACCGTGGAGATTGTGGATCGGGAAGACTGAGGCGGCAGATTCGGGTTCGGCTGCTGTCCGAATCCGTTCTGAGCCAGGAGCGGGCACAAAGAAAAGGGGGACTAATTATGGGAGTAACAGGCGGTTTGGTAGCAATGTGGGCATTATATATAGCCTTCGGTATTTTTCCGATTATCTATGTCAGCATGAAGGGGAGGAAAGGGAAATGACAACGAATTCGATTTATCTCTTGATTGTTGTAGCTTTTATGATTGCACTTATGGTGATGGGGCTTGTCATTTCCAGGGGGATTAACAGCTCAGAAGACTGGATGCTCGCCGGTAAATCGCTGGGAGTCATCCCCATGGCAGGCACTTATTTTGCAACAATCGTTAGTTCTGCTTCTATTGTCAGCTATATGGGGTACTACTATCTGAACGGCTGGCCGGGCTGGTGGAACTGTGCGGGCACGTTTGTCACCTCTTTTTTAGCATGTATCTGGTTTGCAAAACGTCTTCGCAAGACGGGGTGCGATACCCTCCCTCAATTTATTGATGAGAGATTCGGAAAACGCCACGCGGCATTTGCCTCACTGCTGATTGTGGTATGCTGCACCGCATTATTAGCGGCTCAGGTCATCGGAGGAATCACGATTCTTCAGACCTTTGTCAACTGGAACAAGGCGGTCTGCTGTTTTGTTCTGCTGGTGATTTTTCTGCTGTTTACCGCCATGGGCGGAATGAAGGCGGTGGCATGGACGGACACCATCTGTTCCTTTATTATCATTATTGGCGTCTGGATGATGGCTATTAAGTTTTTAGGCTTGGTGGGTGGTTTTACTGAAATGAACAGGCAGATAGCGGCAATCAGCCCGGAGTTTGTCAGTGCATTTAGTGTGAAAATTCCGCCAATCACCGCATTTTCCTGGGTGGTGACATGGGGAATATGTAATTTTGGAGCGCCTCAGTTTATTGCCCGTTTCTTTTCTGCCCAGACACCGGAGATTGCCTCAAGATCGCAGGGATACACCGGGATTGGCCTCCTGTTATTTTACATACCGTTAGTTATTATAGGGATTTCCGGTATGATTTTACTGCCGGGAATCGAAAAACAGGATTTAGTGTTTGTGGGATTGGTAACGCAGATGCTTTCACCGGTCAGCGGAGGAATTATGTTTGCGGCGGTGATTGCAGCGATTATTTCGACTGCGGATTCATTACTTTTACTGTCGGCTACAACATTCAGCAATGATCTCTGGGGAAAATACGTGCGGCCGGATTTAACGGATAAACAAAAGCTGCAGATTTCCAGAGTAGCCACCATTGTTATTGGAATTGGTGCAATTCTTGCTACATTTGTAATTAATGATGCGATTCAGTTTATCCAAGTAAAAGCGGTTACACTGATGGGAGCTTCCATGGCAGTGCTGACGATGGTCGGTGTTGTGTGGAAGGGAGCAAATAAAACGGGAGCGGCAGTAAGTATGATTACCGGTTTCATCACGGCCTGCATCTGGTATGCACTCGGGCAGCCGGCCGGAATCTATGCCGCACTGCCGGCTATCATCGTCAGCTTTATAACCCTGGTAGCGGTCAGCAAAATGACGGCACCGGTGCCTAAGGAGATTATAGAGAAGTTTTTCCCCAGGGAAAATGATGAACAGTAAGGGCGGGGCTGTTACCGTCTTCTAATGATAACATGGTTTTTCGTAAGCAATGAGAATATATACCCGGTGATGCTGTACTTTTCAGCTCACCGGGTATTTTTGTCCTGCTGTAGAGGCGCGGCATTGACGGCGGAATTCTTCACCGCAATGAGAGAATATTTGACACCATGATACTTTTGTTATAAAATAAAAATTCTAAACGTAACTGTTTTTATTTCTAAACTACACAGGAGGACGGGCAATTTATGCTGGTCGTGAAAAAATTCGGAGGCAGTTCTGTAGCCGATAAAGAGAAGATTTTCAATGTGGCGAGACGCTGTATTGAGGATTATGAGAAAGGTTATAACGTGGTGGTTGTACTTTCCGCCATGGGTAAGACGACGGATGGACTGCTTGAAAAGGCACATGAGATTACGGACACACCGTCGAAACGGGAGATGGATATGCTTCTGGTGACGGGAGAGCAGATTTCCGTAGCGCTTATGGCGATGGCTTTTCAGTCGCTGGGGGTTCAGGCGGTTTCTCTCAATGCATCCCAGGTGGCGATGAGGACGACATCCGCTTACGGACAGGCGAAGCTCAAGAGAATTGAGACTGAGAGAATCCGGAATGAGCTGGACACCAGGAAGATTGTAGTAATCACAGGTTTCCAGGGAATTAATAAATATGATGATATGACGACGCTGGGAAGAGGCGGTTCGGATACGACGGCGGTTGCGCTGGCAGTTGCCCTTCACGCCGATCTCTGCGAGATTTATACGGACGTGGACGGCGTTTACACGGCGGATCCGAGAATTGTTCCAAATGCGAGGAAGCTCTCGGAGGTTTCTTACGACGAGATGCTGGAATTTGCATCACTGGGCGCGAAGGTTCTGCACAACCGTTCGGTGGAGATGGCCAAACGGTACGGAGTAAAACTGATGGTCCTTTCCAGTATGACCAGAGCGGAAGGTACGATCATTAAGGAGAAAACCACTATGGAGAAGATGTTGGTAAGCGGTGTGGCCGCAGATAAAAATACAGCCAGAGTTTCTGTGCTTGGTGTAAGTGATGAACCGGGAATTGCGTTCCGTCTGTTCAATCTTCTGGCCAGGCATCAGATTAACGTAGACATTATTATTCAGTCTGTGGGGCGCGACAATAAGAAGGATATCTCCTTCACGGTAGCCCGCACGGATTTACAGGAAACCCTTGATCTTATCAATGTACATCTGGAGATGCTGACGGCCCAGTCGGTCAGCGCCGATGACACGGTGGCCAAGATTTCGATCATCGGAGCCGGTATGACGAGCAATCCCGGTGTTGCAGCCAAGATGTTCGAGGCTATGTCCAGCGCAAATATCAATATTAAGATGATTGCCACCTCTGAGATCCGTATCACGGTTCTGATTGACGAGGTAGATACAAACCGGGCGATGCGCGTGGTACATGATGCATTTGCACTCGCTGATTAATAAAGAAGGCCGGCCGGCTTGCCACGGTTTATTACCGGATGCGATCCGGTGAGGAGACGAAAGAATGAGAATTTTAGCAGAGCTTATAGAAAGCGTCGGCCAGGGAATCTATCCCTGCCTGTTCCATGTGGTGACAGGGGCATACTGTCCCGGCTGCGGCGGAACCAGGGCGTTTTTGGCGCTGCTTCACGGGCGGGTGGCGGACAGTATCCGGCTTAACCCGCTTGTCCTGTATATGGCGGTGTCCATTCCCTCTTTTCTGTTGTACCGGTTTTACTGCATGCGGGAAGAGAAAGCGCCGCGGCCTGCGGTCTGGTTGACGCTTCTGTTTATCGGAATTGCGGTATTGGTTGTCAATTTTGTGGTTAAAAATTACTATCTGCTGGTGAGGCATGTGGATTTACTGGCGGGGATATACTGATGGCAGGGGATTTAGGCTGACAGGGAATTGGAATACAGAATGACGGGAAGACAGAAATACAAAGCAGCGGGATAGCGGCAGGATAATAGAAGTATAGAATTGAGGCATTGATCAATTATAAAAGGCACACATTACGGTCAAACCGTAAGTGTGCCTTTTTCTGCATATAGTTCAATTCCATTGTGCAGTCGTGCTACTGCGCATTCTGGTACTGATCCAGTATCTGATCAAACATAGAAGACATCTGAGGATCGCGGAGCATGAAGTTAACTGCAATCATATACAGGCCTTCGGCTACACCGAGTATCAGTGCGAGGATGCCTAAAACAAGTCCTGCAATGGCCATGCCGGTAAAAGGTTCTCCTTTTCTCGAAAGAAAGGAGAGGACGATAGCAGCTACCCCCAGGATAATGGATAAGGGAAATGCAATGCAGGCGCAGAGAGAAAGAACGCCGATAATGCCGCAGATCAGGGAAACTGTAGCCATACCGTTGGGCTGTTTCGGCGGTCTGTTTGCAGGATTGCCTCCCTGGTTCCTTCCGTTCTCGGGGCCGTTATTATATTGGTTATCATTGCTGTCATAATAATCCATGGATAAAACCTCCTTTGTATCCTAATGATTGTAACATGGTTTTATTTGGTTGTCCAGAGAACGGTGGGGCGGAAAAGGGAAAATTACATCTGTTCGTGGAAGGTGCGCTTGATTACTTCCAACTGTTGTTCCCGGGTAAGCCTGTTAAAGTTGACCGCATAGCCGGAAACGCGGATGGTTAAAGTCGGGTATTCTTCCGGGTGTTCCATGGCATCCATCAGAACCTGGCGGCTCATTACATTGACATTCAGGTGATGGGCTCCCTGAATAAAATATCCGTCCAGGATGGCAACGAGATTAAGGATGCGCTCGTCAGGCGTCTTACCCAGTGCGCCGGGTACAATGGAAAATGTGTTGGAGACGCCATCCTGGCAGACGGAGCGGTAGGGAAGCTTTGCAACGGAATTCAGGGAGGCCAGGGCGCCGTTCTCATCCCGGCCGTGCATGGGATTTGCACCGGGGGCAAACGGTTCGCCTGCTTTACGGCCGTCCGGAGTGGCTCCCGTTTTCTTTCCATACATGACATTGCTGGTGATGGTGAGGGCGGAAAGCGTGTGGATGGCATCCCGGTACAGGGCGTGTTTTTTCAATTCCCCGGAGAAAAAGGCCATAAGTTCTACCGCTATGTCGTCCACCCTGTCGTCGTCGTTGCCGTATTTCGGAAAATTCCCCTCCACCTCGAAGTCTATGGCAATACCGTTTTCATTCCGGATTGGCTTAACGGCGGCAAATTTGATGGCGGAGAGGGAGTCCGCGGCGATAGAGAGGCCCGCCACTCCGAAAGCGGCCAGCCGTTCCACCAGAGTGTCGTGAAGGGCCATCTGACTTGTTTCATAGGCATATTTGTCATGCATATAGTGAATGATATTAATCGTATCCACATACAGACCGGCAACATAAGAGAGCACTTTCTTATAGTTTCCGAGTACTTTCGGATAATCCAGAATCTCATCGGTATCCGGGGGGATTTCAGGAATGACATGCAGCCCCTTTTTCTCGTCAATTCCTCCGTTGACTGCATACAGCAGGCTTTTGGCAAGATTGGCCCTGGCTCCGAAAAACTGCATCTGTTTTCCGACTGCCATCGCTGAAACACAGCAGGCGATACAGTAATCATCACCGTACATGGGGCGCATTAGCTCATCATTTTCGTACTGGAGGGAGTCGGTGGCAATGCTCATTTGGGAGCAGTAATTCTTGAACGGGCCTGGCAGGCTGCCGCTCCACAGCACGGTCAGGTTGGGCTCCGGTGCAGTTCCCAGGTTTGTAAGCGTATGGAGGTAACGGAACGTGGTACGGGTGACCAGAGTGCGGCCGTCCACTCCCATTCCGCCAAGGGCCTCCGTAACCCAGGTGGGATCGCCGCCAAAGAGTTCGTTATATTCCGGTGTGCGCAGATGGCGCACAAGACGCAGTTTGATTATGAACTGGTCGATCAGTTCCTGGGCGCCTGCTTCATCCAGTATTCCCAGGACGAGATCCCGTTGGATATAGATATCCAGGAATGTGGCGGTCCGGCCTAAGCTGGTGGCGGCGCCGTTATTTTCTTTGATTCCGGCCAGATAGGCCAGGTAGAGGTTCTGTACCGCCTCGCGGGCATTGACGGCGGGGCGCCGGATGTCGCAGCCGTATTGTTCTGCCATTTCCGCCATCTCGTTCAGCGCCCGGATCTGCATGCGGACCTCCTCCCTGAGGCGGATTCTTTCATCTGTCATCGCTCCGTCCAGCATATCCAGATCTTTTTCTTTCTCCTCAATCAGAAAATCGGTGCCGTACAGAGGGACTCTGCGGTAGTCACCCACGATGCGCCCGCGTCCGTAAGCATCGGGCAGTCCGGTGAGCAGTCCGGCCGAGCGGGCCAGCCGGGTGCGTTCGGGATAGGCGTCAAATACACCGTCATTGTGGGTTTTCCGGTACAGGCGGAAATGTTTTTCGATCTCCGGATTCAGTTTATATCCGTATTGTTCAAGGGCCTGGTTGGCGGTGCGGATACCGCCGAACGGGTTGACAATCCGCTTCAGCGGTGCGTCGGTCTGCAGACCGACAATGACTTCATTTTCCCTGTCGATATAACCGGGAGCAAAATTGCCGATGCCCGAAACAACATTGGTTTCCACATCAATAATGCCCTTTTTCACTTCCTCCACAATCAGGGCGTGCGCCTTTTCCCAGACTTTCAGAGTGCGGCCGGTCGGAGGCGCCAGAAACGCGGCATCTCCGGTGTAGGGCGTGTAGTTTTTCTGGATAAAATTACGGACATTTACAAGATGGCGCCATTCTCCGGTGCGAAATCCTTCCCAGGCTTTGATATTTACATTGACAGGCATAATTTTTCCTCCGTTCTCTTAATGACTGTAGTATGCGGTACGTTTACGAAATTGAAATCCAGTTCTGTTCTGCCGGCGTTTTTCAGGTCGCTATTCATAGCCTGCTGCCACTGCTCCAGTGAGCCGGGCTCCATGGGCGGAACATTTTCCAGCGGATAGGAAATGCCAAGTGCATGATATTTGGACACTCCGAGTACGTGATAGGGCAGCAGTTCCACCTTCTCTACGCCCGGCAGCGCCCGAAGAAAGCTTCTGAGCCCTTCAAAATGTTTTTCTCCGTCCGTGAGTCCCGGGACTGCCACATGGCGTATCCACAGAGGAACCCCGCTGCCAAGGACGGCATCCAGAAAGCGCAGCGCCTCCTCCGGAGATTGCCCCGTGACATCCCTGTAGCCCTTATCCGTATAGTGTTTCACATCGAAAATGACAAGATCGGTGTTGCCAAGAATTTCACGGTATCTGCCGATACCGCAGCCGGCGGTATCGAGGCAGGTGGAGATTCCTTCCTCCCGGCATAAAGACATAGTTTCCAGTAGAAAACCGGGCTGGAGCAGGGGCTCGCCGCCGGAAAAAGTCACGCCTCCCAGGGGGCCGTAATAGGGCTTGAAACGCTTAAGTCTTCGTATAATCTGCTCCGGTGTGAACGGTATTCCCC
Source organism: uncultured Clostridium sp. (assembly GCA_958349075.1). Lineage (GTDB taxonomy): Bacteria > Bacillota > Clostridia > Lachnospirales > Lachnospiraceae > Otoolea. Next base: position 7,623 of record CATWBR010000006.1, on the reverse strand, counting down.
CCTTTACGTTCCAGGTGTCGGGGTTATGGCAGTATTGGCATCGCAGCCGGCAGCCCTGTAAAAAGAGCACCGTCCTGATACCGGGTCCGTCAACCAGACCCATGGATTCAATCGAATGAATGTAACCGGGTGTCATGTGAAAAACCTCCTTTTCTTAAAAAAGATCGAAAAAAGCCGACTATCCGGGCTTTTCTGCCCAGACGGTCGGCCGGTTATCGATCATACTCCACGTGGTTTTCCACTTGTTCCGTCAGTCATATGATCACCTTGTTTTTTTAATATAGCCAGTTGCCGGGAATTTGTCAAGAGGATTTAATTGAGGGGAGTGAAAGGGCAGGGGATACCGCAACAGCCCAATCAGCCTCCGCAGCCCGCACAGGATGTCCGAAAACCTTCGCGTCTTCAGTTCCGGCCATAACCTGCCCGGCGGGGGAGGAGGAAGAAAAAATCTGCGGAGGGGACATTGGAATCCGCCGGTGCTTGGACGCAGTCTTCTGGCGTCTTAGCATCCGCTGCGCATTCCATAAGCGCAAGCGGTCCCCGCAGCAGATTTCTTTCTTCCGTATCCCCCGCGCCACAAATCTCCCCGCCCGGAACTGAAGAATAATCCCCCCTCTATTCTCATCTTGCACCCTGATAAAGAATCCTGTATAATAATCTCGCACAGGAAAATTGTGGAACTGTTAGTGCTACGACATAAAGTGAGGATACAGAATGGACATTATTCAAATTTTAAAGGACGAGCTTCAGATTAACCGCAGCCAGGTAGAGGCAGCAGTAAAACTGATTGATGAAGGCAATACCATCCCTTTTATTGCACGTTACCGCAAGGAGGCCACCGGCTCCCTGAATGATGAGGTGCTGCGTAATCTGGATGAGAGGCTGAAATATTTAAGAAACCTGGAGGAGCGTAAAGCCCAGGTTATTAATTCCATACGTGAACAGGAAAAGTTGACTCCGGAGCTGGAGAAGAAGATTCTGGCGGCAGCGACGCTGGTGGCTGTGGAGGATCTCTATCTTCCGTACAGGCCGAAGAGGAAGACGAGAGCCAGCATTGCGAAGGAAAAGGGTCTTGAGCCTCTTGCAAACCTGATAAGCCTGCAGATGACGGGAACACCGGTTTTGAAGGAGGCCGAGAAATACATCTCAGAGGAAAAAGGCGTTCCGACTGCAGAGGATGCGCTCAACGGGGCAAAGGATATTCTGGCTGAACGCATAGCGGAGACGGCGGAATACAGAACTTATATCAGGAAGACCACATTTCAGGAGGGCTCCCTTGATTCTTCGGCCCGGGATGAGAAGACGGAATCCGTCTATGAGATGTATTATAACTTTACAGAGCCGCTTAAAAAAACAGCCGGTCACCGGATTCTTGCCCTCAACCGGGGAGAGAAGGAAAAAATTCTGACGGTAAAGATAACCGCTCCGGAGGAAAAGATTCTCCGCTTTCTGGAAAAGAAAGTGATTACCAGAGATAATCCTGAGACATCGGGCATTCTGAGGGAAGTGGCGGAGGACAGCTATAAGCGTCTGATTTCCCCTGCTATTGAGAGGGAAATCCGCAGTGAACTGACGGAAAACGCCGAGGCGGGGGCGATCAAGGTATTTGGAAAGAACCTGGAGCAGCTTCTGATGCAGCCGCCTATCACGGGCCGCGTTGTCCTGGGATGGGATCCTGCCTTTAGGACGGGCTGTAAACTGGCGGTGGTGGATGCCACCGGAAAGGTACTCGATACGGTGGTGATTTATCCGACGGCTCCTCAGAATAAGGTGGAGGAGTCCAAGAAAATCCTGAAGAATATGATTAAAAAGTACGGTGTTTCCCTGATTTCCGTGGGAAACGGCACTGCGTCCAGGGAGTCGGAGCAGATTATTGTGGAACTTTTAAAAGAGATTCCGGAGCAGGTACAGTATATTATCGTCAATGAGGCAGGCGCCTCCGTGTACTCCGCCAGCAAGCTGGCTACGGAGGAATTCCCGCAGTTCGACGTGGGGCAGAGAAGCGCGGTTTCAATCGCACGGAGACTCCAGGATCCTCTGGCCGAGCTGGTTAAGATCGATCCCAAATCAATCGGAGTTGGGCAGTACCAGCACGACATGAACCAGAAAAATTTAAGCGAGGCCCTTCAGGGCGTCGTGGAGGACTGTGTAAACAAGGTGGGCGTTGATCTGAATACCGCATCGGCATCCCTTTTAGAGTACATATCCGGAATCAATAAGACAATTGCGAAAAATATCGTCGCCTACCGTGAGGAGAACGGTGTGTTTGAGAGCCGCAGGGGTCTTTTAAAGGTAGCCAAGCTGGGGCCCAAGGCATTTGAACAGTGTGCCGGATTCATGAGGATCCAGGAAGGGAAAAATCCTCTGGATACTACCAGCGTACATCCGGAGAGTTACAAGGCGGCCGAGGCGCTTCTGAAGCGTCTTGGATACGATATACATGAACTTTCATCAGGAGGAATCAAGGGAATCAGCCGAAAGGTGACGGACTATAAAAAACTGTCACAGGAACTGGAAATAGGCGAGATTACCCTGAGAGACATTGTAAGTGAGCTGGAGAAACCGGCCAGGGATCCGCGTGACGAGATGCCGAAGCCGATTCTCAGGACGGATGTCATGGATATGAAGGATTTGACACCTGGAATGGTACTCAAAGGGACGGTCAGAAATGTCATCGATTTTGGAGCCTTTGTGGATATCGGTGTGCACCAGGACGGTCTGGTACATATCTCCCAAATGACAGACCGGTATATTAAACATCCGCTGGAGGCGGTCAGCGTCGGCGATATCGTGGAAGTCAAAGTTCTGAGCGTGGATTTGGGGAAAAAGAGGATTTCCTTGACAATGAAAATAAAACAGTAACTGTTCAGAAGGCAGTATCCCGCGGGGGCATGCGTTTCTGCATGAAAATCCCGGGTTTAGCCGGCGAGAAACAGCGTTTTCTGCTGTTTTTTGTGCATCGTGGAGCGGTGACTATGAAGGTATTGAATCGTTTTATAAAATAATATTCCAGGCGGTCCGGACCCTGCATCCTGCATTGGTCCGGGCCGCTTTTGATGTGCCAGTGCCATGGGGGTCACCGCGGTCCATCCGGAAACAGGAGAGACGTTATCGGTTGTCAACCTGATTTCCAAAGCCGGCATCCGCATGAGGTGGAGCAAGGCGGTAACCAACTTTTCGGGGGGTCGCTCCGCTTGGAATGGTGCTTGTAGCGGTAATCGGTTCCGGCGCGGCTGAGAAGAGCGGTTTCCTGGCGGCGTTTATGCAGAAGATGCTTGGAAGCGCAGCACCGGCGTTTGTAACATTTTTAATCATTTCCGTGGGAATTAACGGCAATATGGAGGGAGAATACGGAAGAGAATACGGAAAAAAGAAGTAATTCTTGATATTTTGTCGGCACAAAGTTATAATTACAATACAAGTCGATGCCGTCTCAAGGCATCTGGGTTTTTAATTCTGCAATGCGGTTTTGCATTGTAACCGGCAATTTCTGCCATAGTTCAATAGACAAAAGGATATGGCAGGATGTACAGCTCCTGTCATAAAAGAGAGGAGTTACGGATGGATAAAAGGAGTACGGTGGGCGGTTTCGGCAGCAGGATGGAATCTTATGAGGAACGCCGGAAGAAAGTGCAGCAGTTCAATATGACAAGCGATGTATTTTGCGGGAAAGTACTGGAGGACAGGAAAGCTTGTGAGGAGGTAATCAGGATTATATTGGACGAACCGGGATTTACCGTCAAAGAGGTAAAGGCACAGTATTCGATCCGCAATATTGAGAACCGTTCGGTGATTTTGGATATACTGGCGGAGGATACGAGTGGAAAACTGGTCAATATAGAGATGCAGATACGAAATGATGGTGATAACCAGAGGCGGGTGAGATACTATCAGGCCAGCATTGATATGAGCTGTCTGGAAAAGGGGATCCCCTATGGTGAACTTCCGGATTTGTATCTGATTTTTATCACAGAGAAAGATTTTTTTGCCCATAAGCTGGGAATTTATTATATCGAGAGGAGACTGAAAAATATCGGAAATACCGTGGATAACGGAATCCATGAGATATATGCGAATCTGGAATGTGAATGCAGCAATGAAAAAATCAACGAACTGCTTTCCTATATGAAAAAATCGGACAGTGGTTATCAAACGGAGACGTTTCCGAATGTTGTAAAGAGAGTGAAATTTTTTAAAGAGAAAGAGAAAGGAGTAGACGGTATGTGTAAAATATTGGAGGAAGAAAGAAATGAAGGGAGAAAAGAAGGGAGAAAAGAAGGCCGTGACCGGATCAACGAATTGATTCGGAGGCTGTTAAAAGACGGAAGAAACGAAGATATGGTGAAATCCCTGGAAGAACCGGAGTATCAGGAACAACTGTTGAAGGAATATAATCTGTGAAAGAGGCAGTTGGAACGTGTTTGGTCACAGGCCGCAGAATTCCTGCTTTATAAAGAGGGATTCCACGGCCTGTTTTCATGTCATCAGATCCTGTGACTTATTTTATATAATCAAGATACTCCTCAATTGTAAGAGCTGGTGTAAATCCTTCGAGAATCTGTCTGGCTTCTGCTGCCCGGTTTGTAAGAAGGCGGTATGCGGTGAGCGCCATTAGTTTGGCCGGATTTACAAAAGCCTTCTCCTCATCGGTCAGACGGAAATCTTTGCTGTGCAGCGCGCCCTCGAATCCGCCGAAGGTAAAATTGAGCACCGGCATCAGGTGGGTCAGATCGCCGACATCGGTGGAAGTCATATTTTCCTGTCCGGGTGTGATGGAAGTCCAGCGGATGGAATCACCTATGAGCCCGGCGGCGTCTGTCATGACCTGATCCGGCAGGCGCTCAATGACGGGGAGATAACCGGGGACATCTTTAATCTCAACTTCGGCGCCGATGGCATAAGCGGCTCCTTTAAAGGCACGGTCCGTTTTCTGAGAGACTTCGGCTACGGCTTTCAGGCTGCCGGCGCGCACCATCATATCGAGTACGGCTTTGTCGGGGACGACGTTGACGGCAGAACCGGCCTCTTTCATAATAGGATGCACCCGGACATAATCTTTTTCCTGGAACGTTTCGCGTACCATGCCGAGGGCACTGAGAGCCAGGGCGGCCGCATTCATTGCATTAATTCCCTCATGGGGAGCCCCTGCCGCATGGGCGGCCTTGCCGTAAAACGTCGCCGTTTTCCCAATAAACCCGGTGCAGGCATTGTTGCCCAGAACGAAATCATATTCGCCGAATGGCAGCATATGGGCGTGTGTGGTTATAGCCATATCAATGTCCTCAAAACAGCCGCGGGAGATCAGTTCGGCCTTTCCGCCGGAATGGGTGGAAATCATTTTTTCCCTCAGCCCGCAGCGTATATCCTCACTAAGAAATTCTTCGGAAGGCACAGCGAAAAAGGTAGCCAGCCCGTCCAGTTCAGCGGCAACTTCCGGCGCAGTCAGGGCAATTGCCGCCCCGAGCATTGCCGTCATCTGGGCATGGTGGCCGCAGGCATGGCTCATTCCATCGGGGGCAGCCTGCGGATGGGAGGGACAGAGAATCCCGTCAAGCTCACTGATCAGGGCGAGATTTACACCGCCCTCTTTGCCTACTGAAGCACGAAGCCCCGTTCCGGCCAGGCCGGTCCGAACGGATAAACCGAGTTTTCTTAGCTGTTCTGCAATAAAAGCAGAGGTGTTTACCTCGGCAAATCCACGCTCTGCGCGGGTATAGAGTGCATTTCCCATGGAGATTAGTTCTTCACGGTGTTCATCAATTATTTTTATTATTTGTTTTTCTGTGTCGTTCATGTTTTCTCTCCTGTTGTTCAGAAAGATCGGATGTGATTTGTCTGAAGCTGTATTATTTTCAGGTTTTATCTTGGGCGTTTAAGTCTATTTCAGGTCTGGCTGCAGCCCGGCATTACTTCTGGGAGCGTTTATTCTTCTTCGGTAATTGAAACCTCACCCGCAATATTTGTATTAAAAATTTCACGGACTTTTTCCGGATCCTCTGTTTGTCCCAGAGCCCACATCAGTTTTGTGACCGCCGCTTCGGTCGTCATATCACGTCCCGGGATGACTCCGCATTCCAGCAGTCGCCGTCCGACCTCGTAGATAGAGAAATCACTCGGCTCATACAAGCACTGGCTGCATGCCACGACACTGATACCGGATTTGGTGAGCTGCTCCAGTTTTTCAAGCAGATTTCTTCTGAAAAAGTGCAGTCCCCCGGCTCCGAATGCTTCCAGTACAATTCCGCGGTATCCCAGGTTTTTCAGTGCATCAAAGATGGCCGGTTTGGTGTTGGGAATCAGTTTCAGCAAAAAAACGTCGGTGGAAATGTTGTCATTCAGGAGGGCATGGCAGGACCCCCCGGTGGGCGGATCGGCGGGAGGTGCGGAAGAAACCGGCTTTTCCGGTTCGTGGTATCTGCGCATCCCATTGGCGAAAACTTCCGCCAGATAAGGGGCGTTAACACTCTCAAAGGCTTCGAAACCCAGAGTTCTCACCTTGACGGCGCGGCAGCCCAGCATAATCCGGCGGTTAAACGCAACACAGACGCCGGTGATTTTTGCATCGATGGCAGCGAAGGCCGAATAGAGGTTGTTTCGTGCATCGGTCAGCATGTTGTCGATGGGCATCTGCGAGCCTGTCAGCACAACAGGTATGGGCAGGTTCTGGAGCATGAAAGACAGCATGGAGGAGGTATATGCCATGGTGTCGGTTCCATGGGTAACGACGATACCGTCATACAGATCCAGATTTTCATAGATATTGCGGGCTATCTTTTTCCATTCCTCTGCCTGGATATTGGAACTGTCCAGACTGAGAAGCTCGCGGCAGGTAATTTCATAGCGTGAGGTCAAATCCCCCATATAAGAAAGCAGCTCGTCCGCATTCATCTCCGGCTCAAGACCGTTAGTGCCCTCTTTTGAGGCGATGGTGCCTCCTGTGGTGAATAATAATATTTTTTTCATATTGTTTTACCATCCTTTATGTTCACAAGTATACAGGAAAGAATATAGGCTGGCAAGGGGGGAAGAACGGTTACGGATGATGCCAGACGGATATCCGGCAAGGCGGATGATGCAGTTTTAGAAAACGCTTATTTGACGGCGCAAAAAAATGTGTTTGATGGAGCGCAGGTAACAGCCGGGGACATGGCTCCGATTGACTTTTTTCAATTCCTATATTAAGATGTGGGAAGGAAATATTGGTGTTTTGCCTCTTCGTTATTTGGCATTGCCCGGCTGGGCAGGGAGGGGCAGGACACCGGAGAAAAGAGGCGTGTAAGATGGATTTACGAATTAAGGTAACGGCAAGGGAGATTTTCCTGTTTTCACTTCACCACTATTACCATTCCACAGCGGGCGCCATCAGCATCGGCTGTTCGGTGCTGGCTCTCGGAGCGGTGGCGGCCACCTGGTCCGCGCAGCCCGGCTATATGAAGGGAGTTCTGGTGCTGGCAGTAATATTGATCGCGGCAACGCAGCCGTTCGTTCTGTACAGGAAAGCTGGGAAGGAGACGCTGGATCCCCAGAGGTCAAAGGAAACTCATTTTAAAATAGATTATAACGGACTGCGGGTGCATCAGGGGAAGGATAAGGCCGTAATCCGGTGGAACCAGATTGTAAAGG